>NZ_WFLM01000002.1:300000-600000 GCF_009208775.1 Silvanigrella paludirubra
AACCTTAAGCCACTCATTAAAATTTTCCTTTTTTGCTGAAGGAATTCCGTCGGATTGAAAATAGCAAAGGCCTAGAACGACATCATATATTAAAGTACCACCCAAAGTAACATAAGAAGTCTGAGAAGTTCCTTTAATACTCATTAATTCATTTTTAGATGAATTATTTACACTATTTAAAATTAAATCATTATCAAAATCATTTCCAGTAAAAAGATTTTTAGTATATCCATAGTTTCTATCCGAAAATAATGAATTTGAATTAATTTTTTTCATCCATTTTGAAGCATCATTACCAAATTTTTTAATATTGAAATCTGAATTTAATTGAGATTCTAATTTTTTATTAAACGTATCTGTATCTTTTTTTGATGAATAACTTGAAATTAAAAATTTAAATATTAAACTTGAATAAAAATTTACTTCTTCATCACTTAATTTCTTTTTGTATTTTTTATTTAAAGTATCTTTAATTACTTCTATATATTGATAAATACTTTTATCATCAATTTTAATGTTATTTTTAACAAATTGAAATAAAGCTGAATCTGACTTAAATAAAAAATCTATTGATTTTAACAAACCCAAACGAGCTGACCCTATTTGAAGACTTAATGGAGTTTTTAGAGCTTTCAAATATCTTGAATAATTTAATGTCTTAAAATACAAATGTTTAATTTCATCAAGATCTTTTTTATACAAATCTCTTAATTTATTATCTTTTTGAATAGCAATATAATCAAATCCTGTTTTTTTGCTTAATTTTTCATTTTTTTCTATTAATTCTTTATAATAGTGAAATAAAATAGATAAATTATAATTAACCAATCCATTTTTTGAAGCTTGTCTAGTCATTTTTTCTAATGAAACAGAAATTTTATTCAAAGAATTTAATTCAGAAAAATATCTCTTAAAAGAATCATATTCATTTTTTATATTTTTATACTTTTGATTAATATTATTAAAATTTGTTTCTTTAAATTTAGATTTATTTGATTTAATTTCTTTTTCATTACGAATTCTATTTTGAGATATAATTTTATTTTGCTCAATTAAATTTTCACTATTTTTATTATATTTTTTCTGTAATTCATTCAGTATTTTATTAGTATTATTATCATATATTTCAATAAATTCTGATGGTATTTCAAAATTTAACCCGTCATATTTCTCACTTCTAAAAGTAAAATATGCTCTTTGCAAAAGAGGACTTGCAACTTTACTTCCTCCAGATAAAGAGGCAAAAATAAATCTACCTGTAACAGCTGCAGGAGTAATCCCTGGTATAGCAGCAGATATTCCTGCAAGAGCTAAATCTATAAAGGTAACAATAAATGTATCAAATATTTCTTTATTCGTAAAAATTCTATAATACCGAAATTTATCATAATAATTATTACTTTGAGCATATTTTATAAAGTTTGACTCAAAATAATTTGCTAAACTCTGCTTAAAATATTCAAGATTATCATAGTCATTAGCTAATGATTCTATATTTTTTAATTTATTTTTTTCAAATTGATTTTTTGTATATATATCATTATAATTAATTTTATTACTTTCTTGTTTTTCAAATTTATAAATATGAAATTTATTTTTAATATTATAAGCGGTAACATGATTTTGAAAGCAATATAATAATTGCTGATTTTTATCTTGCAATGCCTTTTTTATGCCACCATTATTAGGTTGGCTATCTAAAGCCTTATTTGTAGCAACAAATGCGCTACATAATCTAATAAAGGCATCAAAATATAAAAATATTTCTTCATTCTCAAAATAGACTAAAGGTAATATTGCTTTTTTAGATTTTAACTCATCTTTTAGCTTTCTGTTAAGTCTCCATTGCTTAACATCTCCAATAATTTCTTTTGGATTTTTAATGGTTAAATCAATATCAGGGCTTTTAATCGATGGAAATTTCAAAATTACCTCCAAAAAAATCATTAGAATCGAAGATAACAAAGAAATAATAGATTATTAATTAAACAATAATTACAATTAGTTAATATTTACTAATTTACAAAAATTAAACCAATAATATTTTTTAGTTAATAATAAGAATTTTGTAGATTTTTAAAGAAATTTAAAGTATAATTTATAAAAAAAATTTAATTTAAAAAGAGAAATAATTAGATCTATTTTTCTCTTTTTAAATTAATAAAAAACCATTTATTGAAATAATAGTTAATTTATTTTTCTTAATTTATCAATTAAATGGCTTATTTCACTATCTTTTACACCCTCTAAATTATAATGAACATTTAAAATAAAATCTAATATCACATTAAACCATTTTTCATCTTTTGAAATATCAATAATCAAACAAAGTAAAATAAAACTTTTAATAATAGAATCTATAGAAGAATCATTTTTTTCAATGACTTTTCGCAATCGGTCTTCAATTAATATTTTTCGTAAAATAGGACCTGCATCTATAAACACTTTTTTAAGAATAACTTCCCAATCATAACCTTGATTATTTAAAGAATTATTTTCAAAATTTAATTCTTCAATTTCAGAAATAAATTTTATCAAATCATTATCATTTAAAGAAGCGAACTTTTTTAAAATGGATATACTATTTGAAATGGGAGAGAATTTTTTTAATCTAATTTTATTATAATAACTTTTATCCATATTAAGAAGTTCAGCAACTTCTTTATTTTGATAACCTGTTGCTAAGTGAAATTTCTCTAGATATAGCGATAAGGTACGAATGTGTTTTTCTTCGTCCTTATTTGGCTTAACTTCATCCATAAAGTTTGTGCTCCTTAACGTTTTGAAGACTCCTTCTTCAAAAGGCTTTTTGTTACTACATCCTCTTCATTGAATCTACTTATTTTAAATGAATTAAAAAAGATAAAATTTATTTTTTTTATCTTTTAATAAATTCATTACCTTAAAAGTTTTTTGAACAATACAAAACATAAGAAATCTTAAATTAAATATAGAATTAAATTCCTTTAAGAAATTATAATATAGATTAATAATCTATATTATTAGTTTTGATATGTAAAAATATCATCTAAAAATGAGAATAGGTCTTATAAAATTGAAATTAAATATCACAACATATTTTTTTTTAAACCTCCAAAGATTTTTTTAAGCTCATATAACATTCTGAAAAATGAGATCTTCCAATATGTTCGCGATGATCAAAACCAAATGCTCTTCTAGTAATTGCTATAATGGGCGGAGCTTGAACACGCTTGAATGCTCCCATTCCCTTATAGTTTAACCACCAACGTTCTAAATCAATAATAAAAGATTGAACAGTTGGAAATAAATTTTTAGAAAGCCCCTCTTCACAACCAATCATAGAATCTAAAGTTCCATCCAAATAAGCCTTTAAACAGTCTTCAGGAGTTTTTCTATCCCAATGTTCTACCCAAGAACGAAACAAATAATCATGATAGGTATATTGAATAGGATCGCCTTTGTTTTCTAAAACATTTTGATTTTCATTTAATTCAGCACTTGGAACAACTTGAATTGTTTCTATAGGAATGATTTCAGATTTATAAATTTCATTGTTATAAAACTTAGATAATTCATATACATCTTTTTTCCAAAGATCTGCTATTGGACTTAAAAAGCCGGCCTGGTCTCCGTATAAAGTAGAATATCCTACAGTTAATTCAGATTTATTAGCGTTACAAGAAAACACACCTTTTAATGAAGCGGACAATGCGGATAAAATTCGACCACCACGGTCTCTCGCTTGAATATTTTCAAAAACGAGTGTTGAGATATCTAATACGGAAGTCGATCTTAAAAAAGCAATTTCATTTAATTGTGTCTTCGTATGTTCAATAGAATTTGTAATCCCAACAGATGCAAAAGGACAATTTAAATTTTCAGCTAATTTAAACGCCGCATTTTTTGTAAGACTTGAATTAAATTTGGAAGGCATATTTAATAAATAAACATTTTCAGAACCCAATACACGTGAAAATAAAACGGCGCTAAGTGCAGAATCAATACCACCACTTGCTCCAATAACTACTCTATTAATATTCCATTCTTGTAAACATTTTTCAATAATATATTCAAGTGATATTTGCATATCTTTGACTAAAATATTCTCGTTTTTATTGATTTTATTTTCTAAAATAAATTTTTTATTATTTGAATTAAATTGACCTATAGCTAGTGAACTTTTAAAAAATTCACCAATACATACGATCTCATTATTTGAAGAGTAATATGTTGATGATCCATCAAACCCATAGATAGTTTTTCCTACATTCTGAACCCCAACACAATTAACATAAAATATGGGAACTTTTACATTAGAGCTTATAGATGAAAAAAGTTTTTCTCTTTTTTCTTTTTTACCAAGAGTAAATGGAGAAGAACTTAAGTTTACAAAAAAATCATGTTTATATCTTTTAGAAAATTCTTCTATTGGATGAAAAGTATAATCATGGCTCCAACCATCTTCACATATTGATAATCCAATATGAAATTCTTTATGATCAATGTTTAATATTGCAGGTTCATAAAGATCAATTGGTTTGCAATCCATCTCTTGGGATAGTTTTCTTAAATCATAAAAATGCCTTGAGTCATCAAACTCTCGATAGTTTGGTAATAAAGATTTAATCCAAAATGGTAGACCTGTTTTGGAATTTTCTAAAAGTTTTCCTTTAGAAGCTATAAAAACTGCATTGTATTTTCTAACTCTTCCATCTTCATTTTTTTTATTCCAATCGATTCCTACTGAGCCAAACATAATATTTATTTTATGAGATAGTTTAGTTATTTCAAAATGAAAATATTCACATTCTTTTAAAAAAGAAGTTTGTTCCCATGTATCACCATTTAAGTAGCCAGGTAAAACCATTTCTGGAAAAATAATTAAGTTAACAGCATTGTGAATTGCTTTCTCTACCTCAATTTTAATACTTTCGTAATTTTCTATACAATTAGCTGAAACCACTCTAATTTGTCCAATTGCAATCTTCATAGGTCCCTCAAATAACTTAAAACTAACAGCCCATATCAACAATTATAGGCTAATATAAATTTATAGAATTGGACAAGTATATCTTAAATTCTTCTTGTATTTTTATAAAATTTTGTCATAATCAAAATGAATCTGATTCATGTATATTTATAGTTTTCAAAAGATAATTTTTTCTTTCCTACAATATAGGAGGTATATTCTGTGAGTTCTTTTCTTACAAATAAAAATATATTTATGAAATGTTTTTTGCTTCCAGCAGGACTTTTATTTACTACTCAAGTTTTTTCTTTAGAAGTTAAAGTAGGATCTGTTTTGTCCCTGACTGGAACCTTAGGATCTTATGGCCAAGATGCAAAAAAAGGAATGGAACTTGCACTATCTGAAATGGGAAATTCAGAACCTAAAATAAAAATGTATACAGAAGACACTTTAAGTACCCCTGCCGAAGCCGCAAAAGCGATTAATAAATTGATCTCTTCTGATAAGGTTTCAGTAGTTATTGGAGATATGACAAGTTCGAATACAATTGCTGCCGCTTCGATTGCTGAGAAATCAAAAATTCCAATTGTATCACCTAGCGCAACCAACGATTCTATCACTCAAGGAAAAAAATATATTTTTAGGGCCTGTTTCATTGATAGTTTTCAAGGAACAGTAATGGCCACATTTGCATCACAAAATTTAAAAGCAAAAACAGCAATCATTCTTGAGGACTCCGACTCTGATTACAGCAAAGGCTTAAGTAAAAGTTTTGTTGAACATTTTACAAAAAATGGGGGTCTAGTAACAAAAGTATTGCGTTATTCACAAAAAGACACTTCATATACATCTCAATTAAGTGAAGTCCGAAAATCAAAACCTGATATTATTTTTATTCCAGGATTTCATCAACAAGTTGGAGTTATATTGAGAGAATCTAAAGACCTTCAAATAAAATCTAAAGTTTTAGGTGGTGATGGTTGGGATACTCCTGAATTAAAACAAATCGCAAAAGGCGCTGAAAATGGAAGTTATATTTCAAATCATTATATTGCGTCTGGTGAAAATAAAAAACTTCAGAGTTTTGTGAAAGCTTATAAAGAAAAATTTAAAGAAGAACCAAGTGCATTTGCAGCTCTTGCTTATGACTCTTTGTACATGGTACGCAAAGCAATTGTTGATTCAAAATCAAACGATCCTGAAAAAATAACAGCAGGACTTGCTGCCATCAAAAATTTTGAAGGAGTAACAGGGGTTATTTCTATGGATAAAAATCATAATCCATTAAAACCAGCTGTTGTTCTAGAATTTACTCCAAATGGATATAAGTATGTTACAAGTGTAAATCCATAAATATTTCTAATTTACTTTCAAAAAGCATAAAGATCATTTTGTTTCTTTATGCTTTTTTATTATTAAAATAACTAAATTAACGAAATTCATTTGATTTTAATGAAATCTTAATTCAATTTTTTAATTAGATTTGCATTATTTGATAATTCATGATATTTCTCAAAATCTTGGAATAAGTATACCTACTATTACATTATACTTTTGCTATCCTATAGCAGTAATTTTAACAACTTATAGACAATTAAGGATCAAAAATGGGTTGTACAGCCAGTTTAAAAAAATTTGTATTTCCAGCCGTAAGTTTTCTAGTAAGCGCTTCATTTATTCAAAATATTTTTGCACTTGAAGCTAAAATAGGGATATTATTATCTTTTACAGGGTCTCAAGCTTATTATGGCAAAGAAACAAAAAATGGAATTGATTTGGCTCTTGAGCAACATAATAAGAATAACAAAGATTTAAAGATTAAGCTATTTGTTGAAGACTCTCAAAGCTCTCCATCTGAAGCAGCTAGAGGAATAAATAAACTTATTACCTCCGATAAAGTTGTTGTTGTTATAGGAGATATGGTGAGTTCAAACACAATTGCAGCAGGATCAATTGCTGAAAAATCTAAAATCCCCATTTTGTCACCTGGCTCAACGAATGATACCGTTACAATCGGCAAAAATTATATTTATCGCACATGTTTTACAGACAGTTTTCAAGGACTAGTCATGGCAAACTTTGCATATAAAAATTTAAATGCAAAGACTGCTGTAATTTTGCAAGATTCTGACTCAGATTATAGCATTGGTTTAAGTAAAAACTTTTCAGATAAATTTACATTAGATGGTGGTAAAGTAACAAAAATATTACGTTACTCACAAAAAGATACAAATTTTACTTCGCAATTGGGTGAAATACGTAAATTAAAACCAGACGTCGTATTTATTCCAGGATTTCATCAACAAGTTGGTGTCATTTTAAGAGAATCAAAGGATCTTCAAATCAATTCCAAAATGTTAGGTGGAGACGGTTGGGATACACAGGAATTAAGAACAATTGCTAAAGGGGCTGAAAACGGAGGATTTATATCAAATCATTATTCTGCCGAATCAAAGGATCCTACTTTACAAAGTTTTGTGAAGGCTTATAAAGCAAAATATAATATAGAACCAAGTTCCTTTTCTGCATTAGGCTATGACTCAGCAAATATAGTCTTAGAAGCAATTAAAAAAGCAAACTCAAATGAACCTGAAAAAATTAATAAAGCAATTGCTAATACAAAAAATTTAAACGCCGCAACTGGAGTAATTACGATAGATAAAAATCATAACGCATCAAAGCCAGCAGTAATTCTTGAGTTTACGCCAAAAGGTTATAAATATATAACTAGTGTTAATCCAAATAATTAATTTTTTCAAACTAGGTTCATCTCTAATCAAATGAGGATTTTTTTAATGAGTTTTTTTTCGAAAAAATATAGTAATTCTAAAATAATTGTTTCTTTATTTTCAAGTTTAGTTATTTCATTTAACGCATACGCTTTAGAAATAAAAGTAGGAGTTTTGTTACCTTTAACTGGAAGTCAAGCGTTTTATGGTAAAGAAGCAAAAAATGGAATTGATCTTGCTTTTAAAGAAATGAATGATCCTGACATAAAAATCAAACTCATTGTAGAAGATACGCAAAGCACTCCTTTAGAGGCAGCAAAAGGAATCAATAAATTAATTACTTCAGATAGAGTTTCTGTTGTCATCGCAGAAGTTATTAGCTCAAATGCAATTGCAGCAGCATCTATTGCCGAGAAAGCTAAAGTACCAATTATATCACCAGCAGCAACCAACGATGCTGTTACTTTAGGAAAAAAATATATTTTTAGGACATGTTTTATTGATAGCTTCCAAGGCGTTGTAATGGCAAATTTTGCATCAAAAAATTTAAATGGAAAAACAGCAATTATTTTAGAAGACTCTGATTCTGACTATAGTAAAGGACTTAGTGATAATTTTTCATCAACTTTTGAAAAATCTGGTGGTAAAATTTTAAAGATATTAAAATACTCACAAAAAGATACAACATTTACTGCTCAGTTAGGAGATGTCAGAAAAATAAAACCTGATGTCGTATTTATACCTGGGTTTCACCAACAAGTCGGAGTCATTTTAAGAGAAGCAAAAGATCTGCAAATCAAATCTAAAATGTTAGGTGGTGATGGATGGTTTACACCTGAATTAAGAGCGATTGCTAAAGGCGCTGAAATTGGCGGTTATACATCTACACACTATGCAACTGAAAGCCATGAACCTAAAGTAAAATCTTTTGTAGACAGTTACTTTAAAAGATATAATGCTAGCCCCAGTGCCCATGCTGCTTTAGGGTATGACTCCTTTAATATTGTATATCAGTCAATCAAAAAAATAAAATCAGACAATTCAGAAAAAATTACGGAAGCTCTATCGAAAGTAAAAGACTTTAATGGTATAACTGGTTCTATTACAATGGATAAGAATCATAACCCAATTAAACCAGCGGTGATACTAGAGTATGTACCAAATGGATATAAGTTTATTACGAGTATTTCACCTGATGCTAAGTAAACAGACAAAAATGGAACTCTCTCACTAAGGTAGCATCTCATGTTAGATTTTATTCAAGCTATGATCGACGGAATTGCAATTGGTAGTTTATATGCACTAATTGCAATAGGGTATTCGATGGTTTTTGGAATATTACAATTTGTTAACTTTGCGCATGGCGAATTATTTATGCTTGGCGCTTATTTTGTAATGCTTTTTCTTACCATGGGAGCACCAATTTGGGCTGCGTTACTATTTGCTATTTTAGCAGTTGGCGCCATTGCAATTGTAATTGAACGCGTAGCTTATAAACCACTTCGAAAGCACAATCGCTTAGCTCCTTTAATTACTGCAGTAGCAATGAGTTTATTCCTCCAAAATATTGTTCAAGTTTTATTCTCTCCAAACTCTTTAAGTTATCCAATAAATATTCCAGGTAATATTGTTACTTTTGGTGAATTATTTGTCCGCATAAGAGATATTGGAATTTTTCTACTAACAATAGCATTAGCAATTTCATTGGAGTTATTCCTTAACAAAACAAAAGCAGGAAAAGGAATTAAAGCACTCGCAATGCATGCAGATGCTTCAAAACTTTGTGGTGTTCCATTTGATAGAACAGTAAGTCTTACTTTTTTTATTGGAGCCATGCTCGCCGTGATTGCTGGTACAATTCAAGGAATGGCAACAAATCAAATTTTTCCATTAATGGGTGTGAATGCAGGATTAAAAGCTTTTGCAGCTGCTGTTTTAGGTGGAATTGGTGATTTACGAGGAGCTGTTTTAGGAGGCCTTTTTTTAGGAATATCCGAGAGTATGCTCGTTAGTTATGAGTTATCTACTTATAAAGATGGATTTGCGTTTGTAATATTAATCATTGTTCTTCTTGTTAGGCCACAAGGCATACTCGGAAGAGCCCAGCTAGTTAAAGTATAAACTATGACAGATATTTTTAATTATATTCAATTGCCATTTATCGTCTTTTGTATATTAGCAATTCAAGCAATGAGTCTTCAAATTGTACTTGGTGGAACAGGGCTATTATCTTTAGGACACGCGGCATTTTATACTGTTGGTGGATACACTTCTGCTATGTTTACTGTTTTTATTGCACCAAAATTAGGAATAGAAAATCATTCGCTGTTACTTTTATTAGCCTGCATAGTAGGAATGGTTTCTGCTTCTATCTCGGGACTTATTGTTGCGATTCCCTGTTTAAAGCTTAGGGGAGATTATTTAGCAATGGCAACCCTAGGAGTGGGCGAAATTGTTGCTACCATATTTAAAAATTTAGATTTTGTTGGTGGCACAAGAGGATTTAAAGATATTCCAAAGCTTGGTTCACCTACGCTTATATTTATAATAATGATAATTGTAGCTATATTTATTATTCGTTTTTATAAAACAAATATTGGATTTGCAATACGTGCGACTAGAGACGATGAGATATCAGCAAAAAGTATTGGCATAGACATTTATAAAACAAAACTAATTTCTTTTTTTATTGGAACATCGCTCGCTGGATTAGCTGGTGTGTTTTATTCACATACCCTTCAGTTTATTAGCCCTGATGAAGCGGGTTTTTACAATAGTGTTGTTCTTGTATTAGCTGTTGTTATAGGTGGAATGTATAGTGTATATGGAAGTATATTTGGTGCTTTTATTATTGTTGTTATTCCAGAACTCCTTCGTTTTATTCCACAAATATTTGATCCCTATTTGTATAAATTAGTTGAAAAGGGGCTTTTAAGTCAATCTTTTGTAACTATATTTAATTCAATATTTTCAAATAGAACATTAGTATTTTCTGTGCTTGTTGTCATTATTATGTTACTTAATCCAAAAGGTGTAGCATCATTAATGGAAAGCTTTAAAAGAATGAGAAAAACAAATGAGTAATATTCTTTCTATATCTAATGTAACAGTAAAATTTGGTGGACTGGTTGCTCTAAATGACTTTCATATTAATGTCCGTAAGGGTGGCATTTCTGGGGTAATTGGACCAAATGGAGCAGGAAAAACAACTGTTTTTAATATTATTACAGGTGTTTATAAACCATTTTCTGGTTCCGTTTTAGTAGAAAATTCAGAGTTAGTTGGGTTACCTACCTGTTTAATAGCTCACTATAAAGTTTCCAGAACCTTTCAAAATATTCGTTTATTTGCCAACATGACTGTTGCAGAAAATATAATGTCGGGAGCATGCATTAAAAGAGAAGGAGAATTTTTTTCCTCATTATTTTCTTTTTCTAAGACAAGAAAAAAAGAAAAAGAATTAATTAAAAAAATGGAGGATCTTCTTGAATTTTGTGGTTTAAAAAAGTTTAAGAACTATCCTGCGACTTCGTTACCTTATGGTCTACAACGAAAACTAGAAATAGCGCGTTCCCTTATGACCGATCCTAAATTACTACTCCTTGATGAGCCTGCTGCTGGTATGAATCCTACAGAAAAATTAGCCCTACAGGAACTTGTTAAAAAAATTTCTCAACAAGGAATTTCAATTTTATTAATTGAACATGATATGAAATTTGTAATGAATTTATGCGAACACATAACAGTATTAAACTATGGCAGCGTCATAGCTGAAGGACTTCCTAAAGATATTCAGACAAATCATGAAGTAATTGAAGCATATTTAGGTTCTGATGTTGAAGACGACTTTATTGTCAAATTAGATAAGGAAACAGAAAATGCTTCTCGTTGAAAACTTAGCAGTCGATTATGGTGCTATTCAAGCTTTAAAAGGAATTCATGTAGAAGTTTTTGAAGGTGAAATAGTTTCTTTAGTGGGAAGTAACGGAGCTGGAAAAACTACTTTTTTAAGAACCATTTCTGGTCTTATAAAGCAAAAATCAGGTAAAATATTTTTTGCTAAAAATAACATTACTGGACTAGCGACACATGAAATAGTTAAACTTGGAATTAGCCAGTCACCAGAAGGACGAATGGTTTTTCCAGATATGTCTGTAAAAGAAAATTTGATCATGGGATGTTATAGTTTTTCTTTCTCCAAAGCTGAAATTCAAAGTAATATTGACAGAATGGTCGCTTGGTTTCCAAGACTAGGCGAACGCATGAATCAAAAAGCCGTTTTACTTTCTGGTGGTGAGCAGCAAATGCTTGCAATTGCACGTGCCCTCATGGCAAAACCCAAGTTACTACTTTTGGATGAACCCAGTCTTGGGATCGCTCCTTTAGTTGTTCAACAAATTTTTAAAATCATCGTTGAATTGAATCGTGAAGGAATGACTATTTTACTTGCTGAACAGAATGCTCGTCTTGCTTTAAAAATTTCTCATAGAGCCTATGTATTAGAACTTGGGACAATTATTAAAAAGGGTGAAGCCTCATCACTTCTTCATGATAAAGACGTTCAACGGGCATATCTTGGAGGATAAACTCTGTGCCCCATGCTATCATCACCCGACGTAATGAACTTTTCTCCTATTTATCTGAACAAAGATTAAATAAAAATTCAATTGGATTTGTTCCTACAATGGGGGCACTTCATGAGGGGCACGTCAGTCTAATTCAAAAATCATCGTCAGAAAATGACTGTACTGTTGTTTCTATTTTTGTAAATCCGAAACAGTTTGGTCCAAATGAAGATTTTGCTAAATATCCTCGAACTTTTCAAAATGATATTGATATTGCAACACAACATGGAGCTAAAGTTATTTTTGCGCCCAGCATTGAAGAAATGTATCCACAAGGTTTTTTAACTCAAGTAAGTGTTTCAAGTATAACAGAAGTTTTATGCGGTGCTCATAGGCCTGGTCACTTTAATGGTGTCACAACAGTTGTTTTATTATTAATGAATCTTGTTCAAGCAAATTACATTTATCTTGGACAAAAAGATTTTCAACAAGTTCAAGTTATTAAAAAAATGGCAAATGATCTTTTCCATCCGACAAAAGTAATCATGGTTCCCACTTATCGGGAAAAAGACGGCCTAGCTATGAGCAGCCGTAATCGTTACCTTAGTGAAGAAGCAAGAAAAAAAGCTTCCATTATCCCTAAAGCACTTGCATTAATTGCAAAAGAATTTCTAAATGGAGAAAAATCCATAAATCAATTATTAAAAATTTCTCTGAATGAATTAAAAAAAGAAAACTTAACACCTCAATATCTTGAATTTAGAAAGGTAAATGACCTTACCCAAAAATATGAAGGAAACCTTTCTTCTGAAGCCGAAGCGGTTGTTGCCATAGCCCAAATCATAGAATTTGAAGGTACAAGTACACGTCTTATTGACAATATCTTACTTGGAAACGATTCTGCAAATACTAAAGCTCTTGAGGATCTTATTGCTAAGGCGTTTTAGTTTAGATTTGCGGAGAAAATCAAATATGTATAAAATAATGGGTATCCATTTTACAAACTGGGCTTGGCTGTATTCACCTTTATCTTTTTTTATGAGAATAAGGGTTTATCCTAAATCTGTTTCAAAAGAAACTTTTTTTAATCAGCATAATGGAAAAGCAATTGTTTATGTTTTACCAAGAATGTCTGTAATGGATACCATTGTATTAAATAAAACTTTAAAAACATTTGAACAAAAAAAGATTTCAACAGAAGCAAAACCAAAACGTTTCAGACATGCTGCCTTGCTTGCCATTAAGTCAGGGTCGTTACTTTTTTCAAATTCATACAAAGATCGATTTTTAAGTGATTTTGTTAAATTAATTAAAAATGATCCTCGAGCAAAAAATGAAAAACTTGTTTTTATTCCAGTAAGTATATTTTGGAGTAGAGCTCCCGAACGTAACGAAAAAGGATTTCTTTTAAAATCTTTGTTTCCAGATGATGGCACAGGGAATGCTTTGCAAAAGTTATTTATGTTAATTCTACATAGAGGCGAAGTTAACATCTCTTTTGGCAAAACATTTAATTCTCCTAATATTGAATTTGGTTTAACAGAAAAATCTGAACTAACATCTGAAAATCAAGATCAAGATTATGAATATGCAAGGCGAATGAGAAGGCAATTTAATATTGAATTTGCCAAAGAAAGAACAGCTGCTTTTGGTCCTACTCTGTATGATAATGAAAAAATATGTCAATGGATTCTTTCAACTTCAACAACAAAGAAATTTATTTCTTCATCTGAAAATCCACTTAAAACGGAAGAACAAATAGTAAAATATATTCGTGAAATTGGTGCTAATTATAATTATGTTACCGTGAGAGCTCTTGAAAAGTTTTTTGATTTTATTTGGACAAAAATATTCGAAGGGGTAAGAGTTCGAAACTTTGAACATATTGAACGCGTTGCAAAAGATGGACAAATTATTTGGATGCCAAGTCATCGTAGTCACTTTGATTATTTGTTACTTTCTTATGTTTTATTTAAAAAAGGTTTTGTTGTTCCTCATATTGCAGCGGGAATAAATCTTAACTTTTGGCCTATAGGTTCTATTTTAAGAAGAGGTGGCGCTTTTTTTATAAGAAGAAGTTTTTCTGGAAATAAAATATATGCTCACACTTTTTCTGAATATGTTAATTTTCTTTTACAAAATAGTTTTCCAGTAGAATTTTTTCAAGAAGGAGGAAGAAGCCGAATTGGAAAATTACTTACTCCTAAAATGGGAATGCTTAATATTTGTGTACAAAGTATAATTAAAAGAAAATCTGAAAACACTTATATTGTTCCTGTTTACTTTGGATACGATAAAGTAATGGAAGACGACTCATATGCAAAAGAACTCAAAGGAGCTAAAAAACAAAAAGAAAACGCATTTCAGTTTTTGAACGGCATTCGAAAAGTATTTACAAATTATGGAAGTGTAGATGTTTCATTTGGAGATCCCATTAAAATTGGAGATATTTGGCAAGAGTATAATGAAAAAGTAAGAAAAGAAATTCCTGCTGATCTTTCAATAAATGAATTACTTCCCTATCATTTAAAAGATTTACCAGATAATTTTGACACCCGTGATCCTCAAATTCAAAGTCTTGTAAAATACATTTCTAAAAGAGTGAATCAAAGAATTAACTGCGCAGCAACGGCTTCCGGTACCTCAATATTGGCATCATGCCTTTTATCTCAACAATCAAATAAAATTAATTTTGAAGAATTACAATACCAAACCATCTTATTAAACTATTTAATTAATATATTTAATAAAAAAATAAATTGGAAACTTTCCACAAGTTTAGAAGCAGAGCATATTTTTGAATACTTAACTTCTTATTTAAGCCAGTTTGAAAATTCAGTGAGTGAAAAGGGAAATAATTTTAATTTATCTAATACAAATCTTCCTTCTATTCATAATCTTTCAGAACAAACCTTTGCAATGGGTTTGCGTTGGAAACTTATGAACAAAGAAACAAACCAAGAAAATAAAACTGAATATATTCGCAATGAAGAAAAAGAAATGAATTTATGGTGGTATAGAGGCACCATTTTCCATATTTTAGCACCCTTTGGTATTATTGCTCAGGTTTTATTAAATTCTAAAGAAGAGGAAAGAACTCCTCAAAAAATTGAATTTACAATTTCCTCAATTCGAAGAATATGGCAAGACGAATTATTTTGGGACAGTAAAACATCAAGTAATTTAATTTCTAGCTCATGTTTAAATATTTTTGAAAATCTAGGTTTGATAAAACAAATTCATTCAGAGTCTGAAGATAAAATAAGAATTGAAATTTCAAATAATGCTAAAAAGCTGGAAACACTAGAATTTTTATCAAGATTCATTAGACCAGAAGTGGAGCTCTACGGGATATTAATGGCAACTGCTCTTGAGTTAGTTAAATCAAAAGGCGTTTTCTCAAGAGATGAACTCATTCAAAAGACAATAACAACACACTCAGCTGCCTTTTTAAGAACAATCGCTTTTCAACCACCGATTTTTTCAAAGGTTTTTTCTCAAAGAGCATTTGACTCTTTATACAAGGCTGGAATTTTTACACCAAGAGAAAATCAAAAACTTTCTCTTAATATATCCAATGTAGCTGGTTTTTCATTATTTCTAAACGTAACCCAATGGACTGATTTTGTCTCTTAATTCGTTTAACTTGCTTTACTTTTCTCAAAATCGAGAATGTTTATTGTAGTTTCTTTTATTTCATCTAGACAATTTTTTAAAATCTCTCTGTCTTTTAAAATATCAGAAGCTACATTTTCATTGTTTATAAAAGAATCCATTTTTTGAAAATAAACGTAGGTTTTAAAACATGCTTTTGATATTTTTAACAATTCATTCCAAATATATTTAGTTTTCATAGCTCTTTCTAATACAAATAAAAGATTGTTTGTATTAAAAGGTTTATCTATAAAATCATTTACTCCCAGTTTTAAAAATTTTTTAGAACTTTCTAAATCTAAATTTCCCGAAACAAGAATAATTGGAATATATTTATTAATTTTTCTAATTTTTTCTGTAAATTGAAATCCATCCATTTTTGGCATTTTTAAATCTGTAAAGATAACATCAATTTTTTTTGTATTTAAAACATCAAGCGCTTCTTGAGCGTTATCTATTGCATAAACATGATAATTTTGTTGCTCAATTATAATTTTCATATATTCCAAAATTTCTTTTTCATCATCAAGAATTAAAACATTTCCTATTGATTTTACATTTTCAATAGGTTGAGAAGTTGTTATTTTTTCAGTATTTTTAACACTATTATCTTTTTTTTCTATATTTAAAATTTTTTCAATACTATCTTTAATCTGATTAAAATGTGCAAGCTCTGATTTTGGCTCAATTTCTATTATATCCATAGATTTTTTTAAAGAGTCGTTACCAGCAATTAATATATCAATAATTTCCTGAGATAAAATTGTTTTATTATTTTTTACGGATATTAATAAAGTCTCGTATACATGAGTAAAATGCACTAATTTTTCAATACCAACAACGGCAGCAGAACCTTTTATTGTATGAATAATTCTTAAAAGCTTATCAAAGTGAGAAAAGTCATTCGGATTTTTTTCTAAATTAATAAAAATAGTTTCTGTTTCATCAAGCATTTCTTTTGATTCTGTTATAAATGTATTTCTTAGTTCTTTTTCAAAAGAAACATTATTCATAATCTTGTCCTAGTGAAATAATCTAACTTAATTCTTAATTTCAGTTTTGAGTTTATGAACAGTAATATTATTAAAGTTTATTAAATCATAATCGTTCGAAAGCTGTAATAAACTCTCAGCTCCACCAAGTATTAAATATCCTTCTGGGTTTAATAATTTTGCAAATTTCGATATTACATTTTTTTTATTTTCTAAACTTTGATATATTAATACATTTCTGCAAAATATAATATCAAAAGGCTCAAAATTTGGCCAAGGATGTAACAAATTTAATTGTTTATAAGTTATAAATGATGATATTTCTGATTTTACTTTATAACTTGGCACCAAAGAAGTGTCAGATAATTCTTCATTAAAATATTTTCTTAAATGCTCAGGAGAAAGTCCTCTTTGGACTTCAAGTTGTGTATAAAGTCCTTTTTCTGCTTGTTTTAATACCCGATCACTAATATCTGTAGCTAAAATTTCGTAATTTTTATTTATTCCTTGTTCTTTTAATTCAGCCATAATAATCGCAATTGAATAAGGTTCTTGTCCCGTACTTGTAGCTGCACACCAAATTCGTATTCTATTTTTATTTGCCATGATTTTCGGAACAAATTCAGTTTTAAAAAATTCAAATACTTTAGGATCACGAAAAAAAGAGGTTTCGTTATTTGTTGCTAAATCTAAAATTAAAGATTTAGTTTCTGAATTTAATCCTTTTGTTTGAATTTCATTCCATAAAGAATCAATACTATTTATATTAATTAATTTTAACAAACTTTGAATACGAGTTAATAATAAATATTTGTTTGTTTCATCATATTGAATTCCAGTTTCTAATTCTATTAAGGATGAAAAATATTTAATTAAATTGTCTTTATAATTTTCCATTTCCAATTAAATATCTCCTTAAAATAAGATTATTTCATTTCTTTAACACTTTTCAACAAAATCTTTTAATTCTTCATAAACAATTTGAGAATTTAATCCTTTTAATTCTTCAGTTTCATTTAACTTTAATGACTGAAAATAACCCTCTAATGAATTAAAAGCTCTTTCAATAATTTCCTTTGTTTTGTTAATATTAAATTCATTTTTTAACGATATAATATTTTCTATGTAATTTGAAACCAATATTGATATTTTTTCACTATATTTTGCATTCACAAAATTTGCTGCAGCTTGTAAAGCAATAAATTCAGATTTAATATTTTTAATTTCATTCATAAAATTATCTTGAGTGATTTCTGAATTTTTAATTTTAGCAATAAAAGATCTTATTTTTACAGAAATAATATTTTCAAAACAATCTAAATATTCAAATAACATTTCTTTATTAATTTTATGAACGTTCTCAATTACAGGTTTTGGAGTATGTGATTCTTGAATGTTTTGCTCAGTGAATGAAATAATAGCACTAGATAAATTTTCTAAAGTTAAATATTCTTTTTGAATTAAAATTTCAGTAAAGGGTTTATATACTTCTTTTAGTTTTTTTACTACAGAGTCAGACACTTCAGAATTCCATAAACCAAGCGATTTTGCGCTTGTATGAAAATCCAAACCCTCAAACTGTTGTTTCATTAAAATTTTTAATAGATCATTTTTAGGTAAAAGATTAAATTCATAAATAAGCTCAGCTGTAGAAGGGATAATTTCTAACTGTTCAATAAATATTTCAAGAACTTGTTCCATACTTAGCATTTTTTTTTCAATTAAATATTCACTAAACAGAACACTCATTTGATAACCCTCACTTTACCATTTGGACTAAATAATCAGAACATCCATCAATACTAACCATGGCGTCATAATTACCAGAAGCATAAACAGCGCCTGGCATTCCCCAAACTGTTGAAGTTTGCGCATCTTGAATAATAATGGAACCTGACGCATCTTTAATTGCTTTCGCTCCCACCATTCCATCTTCGCCCATGCCCGTTAAAATAAAAGCAACACATTGGTTTCCATAAACCTTTGCTAAAGACTCAAATAAATTATCTACTGCAGGACGAACTGAATTTCTTTTTGGCCCTTGATCTAATTGAATTATACAATGATTTGCATCAGGTAATTTTTCTACTGTCATATGAAAATCACCTGGAGCTACATAAATATGCCCAGAAAGAACTACAGCTCCATGAGTTGCTTCATGCACGGGATGTCCGCAAATAGTTTCCAATCTTCTTGCCAACGCTTCTGTAAACTTAGGAGGCATATGTTGAGCAATAAATATGGGAATATTTAAAGGAAGACTTTTTATATTGATTAATATTTTTTCTAATGCTGTAGGGCCTCCTGTTGAAGAGCCAATCCCTATTACTCTTGGTTTTTTAAAACTTAAAATTTCATTTTTTGAAACATGGTCTCTTAAATTATCAAATTTTTTTATTTGATTTTCAGTAATAGGTTGAGAAATTTTATCTGTGTTACCTTTAAATTGGTTTTTAAATTGTAATATTTTAGGAATAAGTTCTTTTTTTATTCCTTCAAGAGCCTGTTCAAGAGATTCACTCGATGAGCTTGGTTTTGAAATAAAATCCGCAGCTCCTCCTCGTAATCCTTTTAATGCAAGATCAACCCCTTCACCTGTAGGGGCAGCAAAAATAATTACTTTTTGATGAAATCCTTTTTTACGCATTTCTTCTAACATTTGAATGCCGTCCATTACAGGCATTTCAAGATCCAAAATAACAACATCAACAACATTTTGTTCAAGGCGTTCTAAAGCAATTTTTCCATTTGCGGCTGTATTTACCACAACAATCTCGTTATTTTCTTCTAGGGCTGCTTTAATTTGGGAACGAAAAACAACGGAATCATCAACTATTAAAACACGCATCTTAAATCCAATCTAATACTAAATAAATTATTCTTTAGCATTTAAATATTTAATAATATTATCAACATTAATTACACTTAAAAGAGAATTTGGAATTTTATAAACACCAAGCATAAAACTACGAATATCATCAGAAATGGTTTGAGGAGTTTGCTCAAAATCGTCTTCAGAAACTTCTATAACATCACCAATTTCATCAACTTGAAAAGAAATTAACATTCCTTCCACTTTACAAACAATATTTATAAATTCTTCAGGCATAGAATCTAAAAACCTAAATAACTGTCTTAAACCAATTGCTGTTGCGACTTGCCCGCGTAAATTAATAAGTCCCCTTACATATTCAGGAGCCAAAGGAATTGATGTCATTGTCATTGCTCGAACGACTTCTTGAACTCGCCCAACTTCAATTCCATACAACCGATTTTCTAAATAAAATGTTGAAAATTGTTTTGTTTCTTTATGAGTTGAACTTAATTTTGTATTTGAAGTATTTATTGTTGATACTTCATGCATTTTTGGAATCCTCATTTTTAGAGTTAAATATTGTGGAATCAATTTCTGAAATTAATGTTTCAGCATTTAATTTTTCAAGATATTTTAAAAATCCCGCTTTTTTACCTTCCTCAATATCAATTTGACTATATTTTGTTGTTATTGCGAACATAGGAATATGATTTAAATGGTCTTTTTCTTTAACTCGTCTAGCAAACTCCAATCCATCCATTGTTGGCATTTCAATGTCGGATAATATAAATGAAAAATGTTTATTTGGAGAAGATTCTAAAATTTCGAGTGCATTTGAACCATCATATGCTGTTTCTACACTATAGCCTGAATCTTCTAAAACCGTTTTAATGTAATTTCTAAAAAAGGAACTATCCTCAGCAAATAAAATGCGATGATTTGACCTTAAATTTTTAACATCTTTTATTTTTTCTATTTGTTTTATTTCATGATTTGAGCTTGAATGCCCGACTGTTAATTTTTCTTTTAAATTTTCAATCATACCAAATATATCTGCAATCACTATAATTTTATCATTTATAGAGACAGTTCCTAAAATTCCGACTCTATCTTTTACTGTTTGATTTATTTTAGTAGAGATCTCGATAATATCATAAACCGCTAGTACTTCTATTCCATAATATAATTCACCACGTTTAATAACTATAATAGGAGTCTTATTTGTATTTAAAGAAACAGAAGAATCAAAGGTCAATTTTAAAAAATCGGGTAAGGAAAAAATAGGCAATAATGAATCTCGATAACGAATTACTTTTTGCTCTCCAGAGTATTCAAAACTTGTATTATCAAACTCTTCAATTCTATTTACAATTGACAAAGGAATTCCGTAAGAACTTGGAGACCCTACATCAATTAACAAATATTCACATATATCTAAATGGTAATAATTTGAAATTTTACTTTTAATTACCGTTTGTTTCGAAACATCAATGGATTCAATCGCTAAATGAGCTTTTTCTGCTAATCCTAAAACATCTATCGTTAAAGCAACAGAACCATCTCCCATTATGGAGGCACCAGAAAATACTTTTAAATATTTTAAAAATTGGGACAGTGGTTTTACTACAATATCTGCGGAATCATCAATTTCATCGACAATAAGTCCAAACATAAAATTATCTGCATTTAAAATAACAACATTTGTTACATTCTCATTAATAAAAGATATATTTATTTTTTTATTAAACAATACTTCAGATAATGAAATAATTGGAATAAGCTTACCTCTTAAGCGAAACACCATGTTACCTTGTAAAGGCTCAATTTTTTCTGAAGTGTTTTCTGTACCATCAATTCTTAATAATTCCACTAATTTTGTTTGTGGAATAGCAAAACGTTGAGAATGTGATTTCACAATTAATGCAGGAAGAATTGCTAAGCTTAGTGGTATTTTAATAATAATTGTAGTTCCAATTCCATATGTACTTATTAAATCGACAACACCTCCAATTTTTTCAACATTCGTTTTCACAACATCCATTCCAACACCTCTTCCTGAAATATTTGAAATAGATGCTGCTGTTGAAAAACCTGGAGAAAATATTAATAATTGAATTTCTTTTTCGGACATTTTTGCGACTTGTTCAGAACTTAGTATTCCCTTTTCTACTGCTTTTTCTGAAATTCTTTTTAGATCTAATCCCCTACCATCATCAATAATTTCAATAATAACTTGGCCATTTTCATTATATGCTTTAATTTGAATTAATGCGGTTTCTTTTTTACCTGCTTTTTTTCGATCCTCTGAATTTTCAATCCCATGATCAATTGCATTTCGAACAATATGCATCAAAGGATCTTTGACCGCTTCTATAACAGTTTTATCTAATTCAGTTTCAATGCCTATAAGCTGCAATTCTATTTTTTTTCCAAGCTCACGGGATAAATCTCGAACAACTCTAGAATATACAGTCAATATATTGCCAATTGGCTGCATTCTTGTCTTCATAACTTCATTTTGTAATTCAGCAGTAAGGATATTTAATCGCTGACTCATTTTCAAAAACTCAGGATCTTCATCATTTGATTTGGCATGCTCTAACAACTGGTTACGAATTAAGACGAGCTCCCCAACTAAATTCATTAGACTATTTAATAAACCAACTTGAACTCTTATAGTTTCATTAAATTGTTCGTCGGTTGACGATTTTTTTACTTCTTGATTATTAGGTAAATCTTCTGTTTTTTTATTTTCATTTTCTATGTTTTTGCTTGAAACTAGGGGGACTTTTGTTACTTCGGCTGTTTTAGTTGGAATAGAAGTCGATTCAGATATAGAAGGTGTTGCTACTTCATCAAAAACACCAAACCCTGGATTTTCCTTACTTATCTCAGAGGTCACAATTTTTGTTTCCTTCATTAAATTTTTAATATTTTCTGGTATCAAAAGTTCTTCGGAAATAAATGCTTTATCTTTAGTTAGATCGTTGGCATTTGTGAAAATCTCTTGAACAGATGATATAAATTTTTTAAATAAATTATTTAATCGCTCATCTTTTATAGTCTCTTTTTTAGTTTTTTTAACATTTTCTAATGAGATTATGATAAAATCAATTCCAATATAGATACTGTCTAATAATTTTTGAGATAATTTTATTTTTTCTTTTCTTAAAGGATCAAGACAACTTTCCATAATATGAGCTATATTTCCCATTTTGGAAAACCCAAATAATTGAGCAGACCCTTTAATGGTATGTATGTCTCTATAAATAGAAGCAACAGTTTCTTTATGAAATCCTTTTTTTTCTGTTTCTTCAATATTTAATGCTATTCTATCTAACATTTCTTGGCATTCTTCTATATATTCAGTAAAAGCAGATTCACTTTGTACACTCATTCCATAGACCTTTTTAATTATTTAAATTATTAGTTTTCATTAAAACAGAAGGCATATCTAAAATTGTTACAGTATGATCCTGAATAAAGGCATTTCCTAAAACGCCAACTCTATCCCGAACTTCTTTTTTTATTTCATTATCACCTAATACAATATCTATTATTTTTGGAACTTCAAAACCCATGTATCCTTCAATATTTTCTAAAACAATGACAGATAATTGATCTTTTGAATCATCAATTAGATCTGATTTTTTTGACAAATTTAGTATATTTTCCATTGAATAAATAGGCATGATTCCATCACGGTATGTAATAACCTTATTTGCTCCTGAATATTGTATTTTAGATTTATCAATTTCCTCTAAACGAAAAACATTTTTTAAAGGAATGCCATATGTTGACTTTGATTCTATTTTAAATAATAAATAATTTATTAAACTATTATTTTCTTTTACTAAATTTTGATTTGATTTAATCTTACTCATTTCAGCTTTTATATTTTCTAATTTTATTCCCGATGCCAACGCAATATTTTTTACGTCTAAAATTAATCCAATTGATCCATCTCCCATAAATGTAGCGCCAGAATAAATTCCTTTATAATTAAAACATGGGTTTAATCTTTTTAAAACAATTTCTTCTGAATCCAAAATACCATCTACTTGCAATGCATATGTAAAGTGATCCGTTTGTAAAATTAATATATCAAATACATTTTTTTCTTCATTTAATGAAGTATTAGCTAATTTTAAAACTTTTTTTAATTCAAGTAGCGGATAAAGATGATTTCCATACTGTAAAACTTCACCAAAAGATAAACTTTTTACCATTTGACTATATTTTTCTTTTTCTAAGGAAAGAACACTGACAATTGAGTCTTGTGGAACAGCAAAACAACGATCCAAACATTGTACTAAAAGAGAGTTAATAATTAAAACTGATTTTGGTTTTGGTAACTTTAACTTAAAAGTAGTTCCTTCTCCTAATTTTGAATTAATTTCAATTTTTCCACCAACAGCTTCAACCGAAGATTTCACCATATCCATTCCAACTCCTCGCCCCGAGACATCGGTTAATTTAGCTGCTGTGCTAAATCCTGAAGCAAAAATAATTTCATAAGTTTGTTGTTCTGACATAAGTGATAATTGTTTATCTGTATATAATTCTTTTTCAATCGCTTTTTGTCTAATTTTTTCTAAGTCTAGTCCTTTTCCATCGTCTTTTATCGAAATAACAACGTCATTATTATCTTCAATACAATTAATATGTATTGTTCCCATTTCTGGTTTTGATAATTTAATTCTATCCTCTGGCAATTCTATTCCGTGATCAGCACTATTTCTAACTAAATGTATTAAACTATTACTACATACAACAACTAAACTATTCGCAACTCGTAAATTTTCACCTTCTATTTTAAGAAAAATATTTTTTCCTAATTCTTTGGAAAGATCTCTTATTATTCTTGGAATTGGTTTAAAAACACTTGATAAAGGAACTTTACATAAATCCGTAATTCTATTTTGAATGGTACTATTTATTTTATTCATTTCGTCAAATAATTCACCTAGATTTTGAATATCTTTATTATCATTATATTTTTGTTCTAGTGTTCGAATAATTTTATTAACCATATTACGAATTACGGTTATTTCACCAGAAAAACCAGAAAGTTCATCTAACATATAAATAGGTACAGCTATATTATCCTTTAATTTTTGAACTTGATGATCATTATTTTTATTATTTTCTTTATTATTGTTTTCTTGTTTGTCAACTTTATTTTTATTTAAATCAATAGTTACTTCTGGTAAAAGTAAATCAATATTATATGTATTTAACTTTTTGTTTGAAATACTATTTATCAACTCTTTAATTCTGTCGAAACCTTTAAATAAAATATCATATATATCATCTGTCAAATTTAATGTATTTTTTTGCAATGCAGAAACAAGATCTTCATACTTGTGAACATATTTTGTTATTATATTATTTGTTAAACAACCACTCGAGCCTTTTAAGGTATGAGCCCCTCTTGATATTGTTTTTAAAATTTCTAAATTTGTGCGATCATTTTCTAATGATAATAAAGCAGGCTCAATATCATCTAAGATAGAAGTTGCCTCTTCTATAAAAATACCTTCTAATATTTTGCTTTCCTTTAAAAAAGATGCTCTATTTTCTGATTCTTTTTTAATAATTTCAATCATGTTTTCAATATGAAAAGGCTTATCAAAAAAACCACAAATTTTTAAGCCCAATGCATCTAGTGCCATTTGTTTTGTTACATAGGCTGATACGATTCCAAAAGGGACGGATTCCCCAAAAGGTAAGGTAGCTTTTCTTACCTCAAAACCATTCATAATTGGCATCATATAATCACATAATACTAAAACAATATTATTTATTTCTTCTTTAAATAATTTTATTCCTTCTTCTGGAGATTGAGCAACTAAAGGAATATATCCTGTTTTTATAATTATGTTTTTAGCAATTTCTAAAAAATCAGGTTCATCTTCTATCCATAATATTTTTAAGTCTACATTTTCCATTTTCAACTCTTTTAAATTTTAATTATTAAATTATAATCCATATTAAATACAATATAATATAGGCAATATTTTCCTAATTTATATAGAAATTTTGTACTATAGTATTTTGTTTAAATGACATTTGTTCAAATTTTCCTATTTCAATTTTAAAATACAATAATTATATTTAAATGAATTTATATAAAGGAACTAAATATGAAAATGAATTTAATTTTAATTCGAGAATGTTTTGATCTTACAAAACCTATATTGGATCAAATTATTCATCGTTTTTATGAAAATTTATTCCATGATTTTCCAGTATCTGTTAATTTATTATCTCCCTACGATCTCACAAAACAAAAAAATACATTAATGAATACCATGATTACAATAATTGATAACTTAGATAAACCAAAGATATTAACAAAATTTTTAATAGAACTCGAAAATAAAGTTAGTAAATTTGGAATAGAAGACTTCCATTATGATTGGATAAGTCAATCTTTTTTAAAAACGTTTTCTCAGTTTTTAGGGCGCTCATGGTCAAATGAACTAAATCAAGAATGGGTAAAGGTTTTTCAATTTATTTCTCAAATAATGAAACAAGGAGCTGCAGGGATTATGATTGAATCTGAAAACATCTCAACACAAACTCAACAAGAATTAAATTCTTCTAATGTAAAAATTGAAATGCCTTATTTAACAGAAGAATTTAAAAGTGGAATAAAGTCAGCAGTCAAAGCATTGGTTTTAAAACAAATTAAGGTAGAAGTTGAAAAATATTTGAAAGAAGAATTAAATGAAATTGCCAGAATGACCCCAGAAGAACTCATTACCATGGCAACACATGTATAACATTTTATTATATTAAACTTTAATATTTTTAACTAATTCATCTAATTTTATTGCTAATTCACTTAATGATTTAGCAGAAATTAAAACTTGCGAAGATCCGTTTGAAGTCTGCGAAGCGGCCTCAGATACCACCTTTATATTTTGCGAGATACTAGATACACCTTCAGCAGATTGCTGAACAATTCTGGAAACTTCATTTGTTGTTGCCGCTTGCTCTTCTACAGAAGCCGCAATGGCAGTAGCAATACTATTTAATTTTTCAATAGATTGACTAATTAATGTAACAGCTTCAATTGAGCTTTTTGAATCGTTTTGAATTCCTGTAATTTTATTGGTGATATCTTCAGTCGCTTTTGCCGTCTGTTTTGCAAGTTCTTTTACTTCATTTGCAACCACAGCAAAACCTCTGCCGGCATCGCCCGCTCTAGCAGCTTCAATCGTTGCATTTAATGCTAATAAATTTGTTTGTTGTGCTATAGAGCTAATTACTTTTATTACATTTCCAATTTCTTTACTACTTTCACCTAACTTAATAATAATAGAATTTGTATTTTGAGCTTGCTTAAGTGCCAATGAACTATTTGCAGACGCTTCTGCCGCATTTCTTGCAATTTCTTTAATAGCTGCCGTCATTTCTTCTGTATTTGTAGCAACCGATCTTACTCCATGAGAAACTTCTTCCGAAGCAGCTGCTGTTGAATTTGCAACAGATGTTGTTTTGTCCGCATTTAAACTCATTTGTTTTGATGTTGCATTTAATTCTTCAGAGGCAGCAGCCAGCTGCCTTGATGCTTCCCCAATATTTTCAGTTAAGGTTACACGATCTGTAATAATCTCCCATGTAACCATGACTCCAATAAATTTTCTATCAAAGTCATAGACTGCAGAAGCTAATAAACTAAGTTTTTCGGGTCCTACATTTATAATTGCTCTATGAGGTAAGTTTTTATCATTTGAAACCATTCGCCTTTGATGGGCTGGGTTTTTATGAAAAATATCTATATTAGCTCCAACAATTTCATTAATTTTTATAGGTAAATACTTTTCAAGTCTTTCTAGAGTTTTTAAACTTGTTGCGTTTGCATAAGTAATGTTAAAATCTAAATCGCTAAACAATACATTTATAGGAATATTTTCCATCATAGAATTAATACGTGCTAAATTTGTAGCTGTCTTTAATTTTTCAGTAACAATTTCCCAGGTGACCATGGCCCCAATATAATTTTTATTTGAATCATAAATAGCAGAGACAAGAAGATCTAATTTTTCAGGTCCAACAGATATAATCGCTCTATGAGGAAGGTTTTTGTCATTTGCTAAAATTCTTCTTTGATGCGCTGGTACTTTATGAAAAATATCAATAGACGATCCAAGAATTGCAGAAACTCGGATTGGCAAATATTTTTCAATTTTTAAAAGAGTTTGCAAACTAGTTGGATTAACATAAATTATAGTAAAATTAAGATCACAATACAAAATATTGATAGGTGAGTTTTCAGCCATCCCAATATAGTCATCAGCTTTAAGAGGATTGATAGTCGATAAATTTAAATTTGGAGTTGTATTTAACATCGTTTGGTTTGCATCATTCATAGAGCTACCTCTTATAGATTTAAGTAACTAATAAAAGTTTGAGAAAATCTAAAAACTTAATAAATCAATAAAAATGTAAATTTTTACCCACTCAATAGATTAGCATACAAAGATATTTCCCAGAACATAGATGATGTGTGAATTTTGTCTATTGATGAAAATAAACTTTTCCGAGTATAATTAAATGATATCAAATTTCTTATGAACGATTGTACGGAGAATAAAATGGCTAACAAGATATTAATTGTTGATGATGCAAAAACGATTCGCCAACAAGTAAATTTCACCCTGACTAAAGGTGGATTTGAAGTCATTGAAGCCGAAGATGGTGTTGATGGTATAGAAAAATTAAAAGCAAATAAAGATGTAAAAGTGATCATTAGTGATATCAATATGCCTAATATGGGTGGTATTGAAATGGTAACAGCAATCAATACCAGTAATGATTTACCACACCCACCAATCCTTATGTTAACAACCGAAGGCGCTGCCGAAATTGTAGCAGAAGCTAAAAAAGCGGGGGCAAGTGGTTGGATCACAAAACCATTTAAACCTGAAGTTCTAATTGAAGCAGTGAAAAGATTAGTGGGTTAGTTAATAAATTTAAAATTTTAATACCCTTGAATTCAATTTGTTTTATCTAATATCATATACTGTAAATATGAGAAAAAAGAAAAAAGATTTTGATTTATTTTAGGAGTTTTTTAATGAATTTTAAAAATTACTCTTTTAAAGAAAAAATAAATCAAATCCTTCTTGAATTTGATAAAATAACAAATCAAAGCGATTCAGAAAATATTAAAAATAATATTAAAAGCATGCTTATTGATGTAAAAAATAATGAAGAATATCATTCAAAATATAATGAATCTTTTAATTCAACTGAATTATGGAAAAGAATTTTTGATAATATTCCATCCATGATTGGCTATTGGGACTATAATCAGATAAACATAATTTGTAATCAATCCTATTCTAACTACTTTGGCAAATCGCCCTCAAACATTATAGGCCATCACATGGAAGAAGTTTTGGGTAAAGATCTTTACTTGAAAAATCTTCCTTTTATTCAAAAAGTTTTAGAAGGTTCTGCTCAATCATTTGAAAGAGAAATTATAACTCCAAACGGGCAATCTAAATATACTGTGGCTAATTATATTCCTGATTTTAATAATAATAAAATTGAAGGTTTCTACGTAATTGTTACAGATATAACTGATATCAAAATCCTCGAAAACCAAAATAACAAAATTCAAACATCTTATCGAATTATCTTTGAAAATGCACCTATAGGCATGACTCAGTTAAATTCAAATTATGAATTTATTTCTGCTAATCCTAAATTTTGTAATTTACTTGAATACTCTGAAGACGAGCTCAAGAAAAAAAATATTTTTGAAGTTACACATCCCGATGACAAAGAAAAAACAAAAGATGCTGCAAATAAATTTATTGATAAAATGAGTACTAATAATTTTATAGAAAAAAGATATCTCACTAAAACTGGTAAAATTATATGGGTAAAAATTTATACGGAAACTTTTTTTGATAATAACCTAAAAGATTATATTTTTATTTCAACAGTTGAAGATGTAACTAATATTAAAGAATCTCAAATAGAAATGGAAAAAATCCAAAAAGCTTTATTTGAAAGTCAAAGTCTATTAAAATTAACGCTAGATTATTTGCCTGGTGCCGTTAGTTCAAAGAATAAAGAAGGAAAATATAATTTCATAAATAAAAAATTTAAATTTGATTTCAATATTCCTCAAGGAGATATTACTCAAAAGTCTGATTTTGATATTTTTCCAAAAGAAGTAGCAGAGGGCTTTCGAAACAATGACTTAACAATATTAAATACAAGATCTCTTTTAAACTTTAAAAGACAAATACCAAATTATAAAGGAAACATTTGCGTTTACGATATATATATGTTTCCTGTTATAAATACAGATTATCAAATTGTTTCTATTACAACTATTTTATATGATATTACTGAAAAAATAGAACTTGAAAAAAGCTTGCTTTTGGAAAAAGAAAAAGTGAATCACAATTCAAGACTAGCTTCATTAGGAGAAATGGCTGCAGGAATTGTTCATGAAATAAATAATCCCTTAACAATTATTGATGGGAATATTAAAATGTTGGAGATATTAAAAGATAATCCAATTAAATTTAGTGAAAAATTAAAATCTATGGAAAAAGCATCAGAACGAATAATTAAAATTATCAGAGGGCTTCGTAAGTTTTCAAGATCAAACTACCAAAATGAATATCGCCTCGAATTATTTTCTGAAATTTTAAATGAAGTTTTAATCATGATCGAAGAAAAAGCAAAACAATCTTTTGTTCAATTAAAATTAGATATAGCTCCAAATATCTTTATTTTTTGCAATTTGATTGAAATCGAACAAGTCATTGTAAATCTTTTAAATAATGCAATAGACGCCATTCAAAATTTAGAAGAAAAGTGGGTCAAAATAAATCTATTTAAAAATAAGGGACAAGCCATTTTACAAATTATTGATTCAGGCAATGGCATTTCAAAAGAAAGTGAAGAGAAAATTTTTCAACCTTTTTTTACTACAAAAGCAATTGGTGAAGGAACAGGCCTCGGATTAGCAATTGTCAAGGGGATACTGGAACAACACAAAGCTTCTATTCATTTAAATCATAATTTTAAAAATACCTGTTTTGAAATTTTTTTTCCATTAAATAATGAGGATGCGCATGGCAATTAAAATATATTTTCTTGATGATGAAACAGATATTCTTGATATTTTTAAAGAAACATTTTCGAGTAAAGACTTTATTATTTCTACTTTTAATAACCCAAATGATTTAATTGAAACAAGTAAAGTAAATAAACCCGATCTTTTTTTCTTAGATAATAAACTTCCCCATTTCACTGCTGATATCATTTCAAAAGAACTAGACCCAAATATTCCAAAAGCAATCATAACAGCAGATGTAAATTTTAAGTTTGAAATGAACTATATCGCTATTTTTGGAAAGCCATATATAAATGAAGAAATATTAAACTTTATGAAAAAATTTAATACCAGTGTTGAATAAATTAAATATCTGTTACGCAGCCTAAACTTGCAGAAGAAACATTTTTTATATACTTAAATAAAGTACCTTTTGTAGCTTTATAATTAGGCATTTTCCAATTTGTTTTTCTATTATTTAGTTCTTCATCCGAAACTTCGAGATGAATTTGATTTTTTTCAACATCAATTGAAATAAAGTCATTGTCATAAACCAACGCAATAGGACCACCTTCTTGTGCTTCTGGTGAAATATGTCCAATAATAAATCCGTGAGAGCCGCCAGAAAATCTTCCATCTGTAATTAAAGCAACATCATTTCCAAAACCTGCTCCCATTAGTGCTGAAGTTGGACTTAACATTTCTGGCATTCCAGGACCACCTTTAGGTCCTTCATATCTAATAACAACAACGTCACCTTTAAAAATTTTATGATTCTCTAAAGCCTTTAGCATTTCTTCTTCAGAGTTAAATGTTCTAGCGGGTCCTCGAAAAAATAGCCCCTCTTTTCCTGTTACTTTTGCTACTGATCCTTCTGGTGCTAAGTTCCCCTTTAAAATTTGTAAATGCCCTGTTTTTTTAATAGGAGAAGATAAAGGATGAATAATTTTTTGTTCAGGATGAAGTGAGGGTACTTTTTTTAAATTTTCTGCTACAGTTTCACCTGTAACAGTTATACAATCACCATGTAATAAACCATTTTCTAATAACATTTTCATTACCGCAGGAATGCCTCCATATTCTTGGAGATCAGCCATTGTGTATTTCCCACTAGGTTTAAAATCGGCAAGTAATGGTACCTTATTGCTGATCATTTGAAAGTCATCAAGGCTTAAAGGAACATCAACCGATCTTGCAACAGCAATTAAATGTAACACAGCATTCGTGGATCCACCCAAAACTGTAATTAACACCATGGCATTTTCAAATGCTTTTCTGGTCATAATATCTTTTGGCTTTATATCTTTTTCAAGTAAATTACGCATAGCGAATCCACTTTGAAAACATTCTTGTAACTTTAATTGATCTTTAGCGGGCGTAGAAGAACTATAAGGCAAACTCATTCCTAAAGCTTCAATGGCACTTGCCATTGTATTTGCAGTATACATTCCGCCACATGCGCCTGCTCCTGGACAGGCTTTTTTTAATATTGATTTTCTTTCTTGATCATTTATTTTTCCAGCAAGAAATTCGCCGTAACATTGAAAGGCAGAAACAATATCAATTTTTTTATTTTCAATGACTCCTGGATTAATTGTTCCTCCATAAACAATCAATCCAGGACGATTTAATCTCCCTAAAGCAATTAAACATCCGGGCATATTTTTATCACATCCTGGAATAGCAATACACCCATCATACCATTGAGCGGAAACAACAGTTTCAATGGAATCCGCAATAAGGTCTCTTGATTGCAAAGAAAAACTCATTCCATCTGTTCCCATAGATATCCCATCACTGACCCCTATGGTATTAAAACGCATGCCTACTAAACCCGACTCAGTCACTCCTTCTTTCACTTTTTCAGATAAATCTAATAAATGCATGTTACATGTGTTACCTTCATACCACATGCTTACAATCCCAATTTGCGGTTTACTTAAATCATTTTCTGTTAAACCGGTTCCGTAAAGCATTGCTTGAGATGCACCTTGAGAAGCTGGTTCTGTGATTCGGGAGCTATATTTATTTAGTTTCATGCTCATTTCTTTTTCCATCATAAAATATTTTTTATTTAAAATTTAAGGACGAAGTTTTCGAACTGTTTGTCCAACTTGCCAAATTTCTTCATTATGTAATTTTTGAAGTTCAGCTTCTAATTTTTCTCTATAATCTTCTCTGCTATTCGATGAAATGACAATTCTTGCCTCTTCACCAGTGGAAACACTTTTATATAAAGAATGAAAAACGGGCAGAGTTGCTTTTTTAAATTTTGGCATCCAATCTAAAGCACCTCGTTGTGCTGTCGTTGAACAATTTTTAAACATCCAGTCCATTCCGTTTTCAGAAATTAAAGGAACTAAACTTTGAGTAAGTTCTTCGACTGTTTCGTTAAATGCTTCACTTGGAGAATGTCCATTTTCTCTTAGAACCTCGTATTGAGCAGAAATAATTCCTGCAAGCGCACCCATTAATACGCCGCGTTCACCAAATAAATCACTGTAAACTTCATGTTTAAAATTTGTTTGAAATAAGTAACCTGAACCAACACCAATTCCAAAAGCAAGAGTTTTTTCTTCTGCTTTTTTTGTATAGTCCTGTTCAATTGCGTAGCTGGAATTAATTCCTTTTCCTTGTTCAAATAATTTTCGTACACTTCTTCCTGAACCTTTTGGTGCAACTAAAACAACATCAACATGAGGTGGAGGTACAACACCCGTTTTATCTGAATAAGTAACAGAAAAACCATGAGAAAAACAAAGGGTTTTTCCTGGTGTGAGAAACTCTCTAACCGTTGGCCACATTTGCATTTGTGCCGCATCAGATAAAAGGTAACAAATAAAAGTTCCTTTTTGACAAGCTTCTTCTATTGAAAAAAGATTTTTATTTGGTTCCCATCCATCTTCAACAGCTTTATCCCATGAAGGTGAGTTTTTTCTTTGTCCAACAATAACATGAAATCCATTATCTTTTAAATTTAGCGCTTGTGCTGGGCCTTGAACGCCATACCCAATAACTGCTATCACTTCATCTTTTAATACTTCTTTTGCTTTTTGCAAAGGAAACTCTTCTCTTGTAACAACTGTTTCTTCAGTATACGCAAATTTTAATTTTGACATAAATAAACTTCCTTATTATGAGCTATATTTTGAAAATGATTTGGGTTTACAACTTGAATATCTAATAATTCAATAATTTTTTGCAATTGTTTTAATATTCGATTTACTTTAATTTCGTCTGAAAAAATCTCAATTTTAATATTTGAGTTTTGAGACTTATTATAGGTTTGAAAATTCATTTTTTGGATCATGACTCGATTTCTCGAAAAAACAATAGCAACTCTTTGAAAAATTTCTAATGTATTTTCTGTTATCAAAGATATTTCATATACAGACCTCATAAAATTTCTCCCTAAGATAAACGAACATCACTGACACCAGCACCAGAAGGTATCATTGGAAATATATTTTCTTCTTTTTCAACACTTACTTCTAAAAAATATGATTCTTTTGATAAAATCATTTCACGCATATATTCTTCTAATTGTTCTTTGTTGACAGCTTTTTTTGCTTTAATTCCATAACCTTTTACTATTTGAATAAAATCTGGATTTTGCATATGAGTAAAAGAAAGTCGATTTTCAAAAAATAATTCCTGCCACTGCCTTACCATTCCAAGAAAACTATTATTTAAAATTATTATTTTAACAGGAATTTTTTCCTGCATTATAACTCCAAGCTCTTGGATATTCATTTGAAAGCCACCATCACCGATAATGGCAATAACTTCTCTATCTTTCGCACCGAATTTAGCACCAATTGCAGCAGGCAAAGCAAATCCCATTGTTCCTAGGCCACCAGAAGTAATCATTGAATTCTTTGTTTTAAATTTATAATATCTTGCAGCCGACATTTGATGTTGCCCAACATCAGTAACAATTACAGCACTTCCATTAGTTAATTCTGAAAGACAATTTATCACTTGTGCCATTTTTAAATTCTGATTATCGTTAGGAAAGAATTCATTTTTAATAATTGAATGATACTCTTTTTCGTAACATTTTCTGAATTCTTGCATCCACAAATTATGTTTATTATTTCGAACCTCTGGTAAAAGTAACTTTAAAATATTTTTTGCATCTCCCACTAAAGGAACATCACAAAAAACATTTTTATTTATTTCTGTAGGGTCAATTTCAATGTGAATTATTTTCGCTTGTTTCGCATAAGTATTTAAGTTACCTGTAACTCTATCATCAAATCTCATTCCTATTGCAATAATTAGGTCTGCTTCATTTGTTAATATATTTGCTCCATAGTTACCATGCATTCCAAGCATTCCAACATATAAAGAATGGTCACATGGAAATGCAGATAAACCTAATAAGGTGCATGCGACAGGAATATCTGTTTTTTCAGCAAATTCGAGTAATTCTTTTTCAGCATTGGCAATACTTACTCCATGCCCAACTAACATATAAGGTTTTTTAGCTTGTTGGATTAATTCAGCAGCTTTTTTTATGTCATTGGCATTAAAAAATGGATGCCATTTTTTATTTTTTTCAAAGAAAAAACTTTCTTTTACATATTCCATAAATTCAAATTGAGCATCTTTTGTAATATCTAATAATACAGGACCAGGTCGTCCATTTTGAGCAATAAAAAAAGCTTTTGCGACAGCATAAGGAATTTCATTTGCTTTTGTAATTTGAAAATTCCATTTAGTAATTGATGTAGTTAATGAAATTATATTTGCTTCTTGAAATGCATCAGTACCTAATAAATTACTAGATACTTGTCCTGTTATGCATACAATAGGTACTGAATCTAACATTGCATCTGCAATGCCTGTTAATAAATTTGTAGCTCCTGGACCTGATGTTGCAAAACAAACGCCCGTTTTTCCTGTTACTCTAGCGTAACCCTCTGCTGCATGAATTGCTCCTTGTTCATGTCTTGTCAATATGTGTTTTAAAGAATCGGAATAGTCATAGAGAGCATCGTATATTGGCATGATCGCTCCACCAGGATATCCAAAAATAATTTCTACATTTTGACAAAGTAACGACTTCAATAGCACGGAAGCACCATTGTATTTTTTCATTTTTAATCTCTTCATTTGGAACTAAAAAACCCCCCGGGCTCGGATGCGCGGAGGGTTTTTTAGCTGTTATTATTTAGTAATAACCTTAAAAATCGCCCTCGGGTTTAATAATGACTAGAACAATAATAATGAGGACGTTGATGATAGAGGAAATATTTAGTTTTTTAGCAGAGATGGCATTTGAATTTTTTAGAAGAAAAGCGATATTTTTCATAAATCCTCTTTGGTTTAATCACCTAAGTGAAAAACATAACAATCTAATTATTGACTGTCAAGCCAATTAAAAAAAATTTAAAAAATAACACGATTTTTTTTATTGAGATAACCTCATTTCATAAATACTTTAAGAGATTCTACTAATTCTTGAGCCATTTTTATTTCTTTATCTGTTAATGTTTCTTTATCTTCTTCCATGTGATTAATGATATGACTCTCCATGACCTCAGCCATTAACCCTCCCAACGCTCCTCTTATAGAGGAGATAATATGAAGAATTTTTTTACAGTCTTGATCATTCTCTAAAGACTTTTCTACACCTTCCAATTGTCCCTTAATTTTTTTAACCCTAGAAATAAGCTTGTCTTTATTTGTAATAATATGTTTTAATTTGTTTTTTTTAGTGCTTGACATAGTATACCCCCCTACCCTATAATAAGATAATAAAGTTGATATCGTTTGTCAAAACTTTTGCAACTTTTTTGCAGTTCAAATGAGGCTAACATGAAACATAATGAATTAATTACAGTAAAATATAACATTAAAGGAATGGATTGTCCCAGTTGTGCAAACAAAATTGAAATTTTTTGCAATAAAATCTCTGGGGTAAACCAAGCAAAAATAAACTTTACGGCATCGTTATTTACCCTAAATTTTTATAATAATAGCGACACAAGAGATAAAGTAGAAAAAGGGATTAAAAACCTTGGTTTTGAATTAACAGAAATACCAGAAGCAATTAAATATAATGGTGAAAAAACGCATTTAAGAATTAAAGAGAAATTAAAAAGAGAGTTTGTAATTTCTAATAATAAAAAATCAAATTATTTTAACAAAATAAAGGAAAAAAAGCTCTCTACCGAAAAAGTTGATAACCATAAATTAGAGCATAATCACACTAAAGAACAAAGTCATGACCATAGCCATAATCATAGCCACGATTCAACGAATTGGCTTCCCATTACTTTTTTAAGCATCGCCTTTGCCCTTTCTTGGATAGTTGAATATTTTTCAAAAAGTTTCGGTCTTGTTTCTTTTGCAATTGTTACTTTAATTGCTCTTTTACCAATCCTTAAAAAATCATGGACCATGATGAAAGTAGGATATGTTTTTAGTGTAGAGACCTTAATGAGTATTTCTGCCATAGGTGCTATTTTTATTGGAGCATCCGAAGAAGCTGCAGCAGTAATTATCCTATTTATGCTAGGTGAAACAATAGAAGGATATACTTCTAGGCGCGCTAAAAAAGGAATTCAATCCTTAGCATCTTTACTTCCTGATACTTCTCTCCTTGTTACAAAAGAGGGAACAACAAAACAAATAAAATCTTCAGAAATAAAAATAGGAGACCACATAGAGATTAAACCTGGAGAGCGTTTAGCTATAGATGGTGAAATTTTTAAAGGAACAGCAAATATTGATGAATCTTTGTTAACAGGAGAGTCCTTACCTGTTTATAAAAAACAAGGAGATAAAGTTGTTGCAGGCTCTATTAATACGGACGGAAACATTATTGTTAAAGCAACACTACCCGGAAATAATAATGCTGTTACCAGAATGCTCAAAATGGTAGAAGAAGCTCAAAGTTCAAAATCAAGAGTAATGAGGAGCATTGAAAGTTTCAGTAGAATATACACTCCTATTATTCTATTAATAGGTTTATTAACCGCAATCATTCCTCCCCTATTTTTTCAAATGCAATGGGTAGACTGGATTTACCGTGGTCTTACTATACTTCTCATTGGCTGCCCATGCGCACTTGTTATTTCCACTCCCTCTGCAATTGCTTCTGCCATTACAGCGGCAACAAAAATGGGTATTTTAATAAAAAACGCTTCTGCGCTTGAGTCCTTAGGAAAAATTAAAAAAATTGCTTTTGATAAAACAGGTACAATAACTCATGGTAAACTAAAGGTAACAAATGTTATTTCTTTTGAAAGTAACGAAGAAAAATTATTAAAATTTGCGGGTATGGTAGAGTCAAAGTCAACCCACCCACTTGCTATAGCGATTCTTAATGAAGTTTTTGAAAGAAAAATAACTTTAAACGAAGTACAAAATGCCAAAAATTTATCTGGAAAAGGCGCAAGCGCTCTAATTGAGAATAAAATAGCAATCATTTGCTCTCCTATTTATGCAAATGAATTAAATGCTTTAAATTTAGAACAGAATTCACTAATAAAAAGTTATCAAGAGCAAGGAAAAACAATAGCTGTTGTATTAATAGAACAAAAAGCCCTAGGTTTTATCGCATTATCAGACACTCTGAAACCCGAAGCAAAATCATCAATAGAAAAATTAAAGCAATTAGGAATTAATAGCATTATTTTAACTGGTGATAATAAAATTTCCGCAAATGCAATCACAAAAAATATAAATACAGAAGTGATAGCAGAACTTTTACCAGAAAATAAACTTTCTTATATTCAAAACATTTCAAAAGAGCAAAAAGTTGCCATGGTTGGGGACGGAATTAATGATGCACCTGCCCTTGCCGCTGCAGAAATTGGAATTGCCATGGGTGGAGGTACCGATGTTGCCGTAGATACTTCTCAAATTGTAATATCAAAAAATAATTTAAATTCCATTGTAGATGCCATTGTATTATCAAGAAAAACTATGATTAATATTAAACAAAATATTTTTCTAGCAATTGGTTTGAAAGCTATTTTTCTCATTTTAACAATTTTTGGTGATACTCAACTTTGGATGGCTATTCTTGCTGATACAGGAGCAACTGTTCTAGTTACCTTAAATGCTTTAAGATTATTAAAATTTAAATCAGTACCAATTGAATAATTAAGAATTAATAACAATCCATTTTTTTGAACTTGCGCTTTCTAAAGATAATTCAATTAATTTGATCACATTTAAGGCAGATAAAGGTTCTACAGGATTTTGATTTTTATTTATCAAACTTTGAAATACTTTTTCATAGTATTCTTGATAAGAACCAGGAACACATTTTATTTTAGATTCAGAAATTTTTTCATCTTTTAATAAAGAAACAAAAGCACCTCCACTACCTTCCCTTTCTTCACCCCAATTTGAAATTAAAGGAGTTTTTCCTGCTCTTAATTCGTTTTCTTGAGGATCTAGTTCATATTTAACAAAACTTCCTTTTGTTCCGTGTACAGATAAAACAGGACGAGGCAAAGACATTATACTTGAAGCTCCTATGGTAACTCTTAATTTTTTATACTTAAAAATTAATTTAAAATAGTCTATAGCCTTAGCTCCGTTTCTTTGCATTTCAATATCTGCCAATATTTCTTCAGGCATACCAAATAATTCAATTGCTTGATCGATTAAATGAGAACCTAGATCAAATAATAAACCCGTTCCCTCTCCCTCTAACTCACGCCATTTTGTTTCAGAGACAATTGGTCGAAACCTATCAAAATAAGATTCGTAATTAAAAATTTCACCCAATAAATCTTCACTCAGACATTTTTTTAAAGTTAAAAAACCATTGTCCCATCGTCTATTTTGATAAACACTTAAAAAAAGATTTTTAGAACGCGCTATTTCGCAAAGCTCTAGTCCTTCTTGAAATTTTAATACAAAAGGCTTGTCCACGATTACATTTTTACCACTCAGAAGTGCAAGCTTTGCTAAAGAATAATGAGTGTTATTTGGTGTTGTAATTATAATAAGATCTAGATCTGATAAATTTAATAGGTCATTAAAGTTAGAGATCACTTTTACATTTGGATATTTTAATTTTATATTTTCAGGTTTTGATGAAACAACATATTTAAATTCAAAATGCGGAACACTTAGAAAAACAGGAGCATGAAATGTTGAACCAGATAGTCCAAAACCTACAATTGCCGTATTTATTTTTTTCATAAATTCCATCCATTCCTATGAATTGAAAAATTGATACGAATGAGATTTTATATATATAAAATTTAATAAAAAAACGACCCTATTTTAATTTATTTTTTAAATATCATTTGCTTTTAAGAGACTTTAAGTTTTCTTGATGAACCTTATCTGCATCTTGACGTTCAAACCTTTCTTTTAAAACTCTTTTTGCATTTTCATTTTCTAAGAAGGAAATTCTATCGTTTAAATTTTTATTTTGAGTTTTATTTTTGTCTATACTCATATCGTTACTATATTCTATATTATTCTCTTTTTTTTCACTTGCGATCGAAGTTAAAGAAATTACAGATAATAAAACTGAAGCTACTACTATTACATTTTTTTTCATTTTTTTTAACCCCTTAATTAAACTTGTAAAAGAAGAACAATTTAATAAGGACAATTAAATCATTCTTCTTACCTTATTGTATTCGTATTGGAACTTAAAAATGTGACAAAATAAAAATAAATTGTTACTTCCTTTTTCTTATCAATTTGCTCCGTACCTTGATTTGCAAATGATAAGATTTATTATTGAGGAATATCATGCCCAAAAATGATTCTAATTTAGAGAGTGATGAAAATTTGTTAAACCGTTGGTATGAAGGAGATAGTTTTGCCTTTAATCTTTTTTTTAATCGCCACTACAATAAAGTCTATTCATATGGAATAAAGCGGGGAATACCGCATAATGATATGGAAGACGTTGTTCAAGAAGTTTTTTTTAAACTTCACAAAAGCATTCATCATTATGAAAAAGGAAGAGCTGCGCTTCCTTGGTTTTTTACAATAGTTCATAATACTTGTATTGACTGGTTAAGAAAAAATATTTCTGTTTTAAATAAAAATACTGACTTACCAGAAGAATTATCTAAAATTGAAGAAGATACAATCTCTGACGAAAAACTCGATAAAGTAGAAATGATTTTAAAAAGCATGAAAGAAAAAGAAAGATCTTTATTTAAAATGAGAAATGTGGAAGAATTTTCATTTAAAGAAATATCAATAAAACTAGGAAAAAGTGAAGTTTCTTTAAGAAAGTCTTATCAAAGAATATTAAGCTCAATAAAAAATATTGTTTCAGAAAAAAAATAATGAGGTGTATTATGGAAAAAGAACAACATAAATTTTATGAAGAGTTTTTAAATCCTTCTGACATTGATAACTCTAAATTTATTGAGAAAAATCATTATTTAAAAAATAAAATATCAAAAGATCTAGTTCAATCAAAAATAAAAATATGTTTCATATATTTATTTTTTTCTATCCTAGGATATTTTTGCTCGTTAACAATTTGCACTACATATAATCATAATTTATCTTCTTATAATATTCTTAACTTAATAAATAACTCTTTTTTATTATCTTTCTGTTGCGGAGTTGTTTATACTATTATGCCTTTTTTATTTACACTCTTATTTTTTAATCGCTATAAAAGAAGATATATATTTTTAAAGCTTTCATGGTTAGTAATAATTTTACCAATTTTATCAACTTCAATCATTTTATTATTTAATTGTCATGTAAGAAATTCTTTAGACATATTAACTGAGCACGCCATTTGGATTATTTCTGCAAATATAACAGCTTATTTTTTATATCTTGTATTTTATTATTTTATTAGACAAAATATGAAAAAATCTAATTTATAAATTAGATTTTTTCATTATGGTAAAAGATATATAAATTTATAAAATTTAATTATCTTTAAAATTGCTTTATTTTGAAAAAATAAATTCTTTTTTGGGCTCTACTTTCCATCCTTCTTTATCACTTATATATGTATACACTTGATAATATAAAGTACAACTTTTACCATCATGATTTGGTTCGAACATAGTCCAAATTTTAATTCCTTTCTTTTCTTCTAATTTCCATTCCGTACTTTCTTTTTTAGTTAAACAAAGTTCTAGTTCTTTTTTGTCGTATTTAGGAATGCCATTATTATCTTCTATAACATCAGTTTTATCATCATTTTCATCAGTTTTAGCTTTTGGATACATCATTTGCAAAGAATAAATATCACCAGGGCTTAAACTATTTTTATGCACTGATATTTCTTTTATTTTTGGACAACTTCTAAATAATGCGGCATGATGTCCATACCAATTTTCAGTATTATATCTATAATAATTATAAGGGTTTTGGCGATAATTAGCTAAACATTCTTTAGGAATAATTGTTGGATATAGGTTTTGTGAAAATCCATATGGATCATAATGCATAATTGAGTCGTAGTCATATGGAGTAAATCGAATATTATTGTGGTTTTTGTAATTAGAAAAATTATATTTTGCATTTGTAGATATATTTTCCCACAAGATAGAAACGTGGTCATCTCTATCTTCTCTCGATTGCTCATGATAGAATCCTAATACATGAAGCAATTCATGCAAAACTGTTCCTTTATCATTTACGCACCCAGTGCCCAAAGTTAAAGAGTGAGGAGAAGGATTATTTGGATGCACCCTACCCACATTTGCAGAGCAACCTAAATCTTGATTTTGATTATTCACACGGGTAATTAATATATAATTGTTACCCACACTCCGTGTTGCTTCTTCAAAAGAAATAGAAACTTTTGGAAGTTCCATTATTGTTCTCATTGCATCTTTAATTTTTGCAACTTGTTCAAAATTAAAATGTCCTGGTGAAAATTTGTAATAAACTTTGCCTTCAGGCCATAATTCATTTTGAGGAATTGGTGCACTCCTAGGCTTATCTTTATCATAATTATTATTTTTATTAGAATATAAAAAATCATTATCACATTTAATGGTATTTGATATTTTTGTTTGGATATCTTCTATATTCTCTTGCATTGCATAGCTACCTGCATTAAAAAATAATGCTGAGTATAGAAAAAAAATATTTGATTGCGATAATTTCACAAGAAAATCCTTTCCAAGGAAACAATAATATTAATAAAAATTTTTATTTTAGTTTATTTTATAGTATTAAAAACAAACCAAATTATTTATAAATTAAATAAACAAATAGTCAATTATTTATTTATTTAAATAATTATCAAAATACTATAGATTTAAATTAAAATTTAAAAATATTAATTATTATATATTTATTTTTTTATCATAATTAACAAATACTTTTTATAATTAAAATAATAATTATGAATGCTTAAAGTTTTTCGCCAATTCAAATAAAAAATAAAGTAACTAAAATATTAAAAATATTTTTATTTATATCTTATTATCATGAGAGATAAGAACAACTTTTATCTGTTTTTATTTTTACTGAATTATTTAATGAACAAATCGAATTTTAAAAATATTTTTTAAAAATTTCTTTTACTTTTGCTTTGTATTCGGTAGAGTTTCTTACTTCTTGCAATGTTTTCCATATTTTATTTGCAAGCTCAGGATCTTCTTTAACAAGTTTATGCGATAAAATTAGATAATATGCTTTTTTTTCTAATGCTGGTTCTATTTTTTCAATATTTGAAAAATCTTTATTTAATTTAATAATTTTATCTGCTTGAAGTGACAACATGGCAACAGCATCTAAATTTCCTTTGGCAATATGATAAATCAAGGCATTTGAACTTTGCTCTGACTCATCTATAAACTCAATATTTTTTTGTTCCTTTTGTTTCTTAAGCAAAGTGAGAATTGAAAATCCACTTTGGGCTCCAACCCTTTTAGCACCAGATATCTTACTTCCATCCCATTTAATTTGAGACCCTTTTTTTTTATAAAGAGCATATTCAGAAATATGCATTCTTTTACTTTCATCAGGTATCCCATCCTTCGCACCTAATGGTATCCCTGGATAGACTCCTATTTCAAGCCTTTCTGGTGAATAACTAGCTGCAAATACACCATCTATTTTATTCTGTTTTAATTCTCTTAAACAACTCAGCCAAGGCAATGATTGTTGCTTTATTTCAATATCCTCAAGCTTTTCATCAACCAAATTCATTTCAACCGTATTTAATCCATTTCCATTTTGCTCAAACCAAGGAAACGATTCTATTTCATCATGACAAAAAAGCAATTCCTTGCTATAGGATTCAAAATTATTTAATAAACCCAATAAAATAAATAATTTTATAAATTTAAAATAATAATTTCTGATAAACATAATTCTCCTTTTAGTTTATTTATAGAATAATAGGAATTGTTTATTTATCAAACCTACTGACAGAATTTTGAATTTAAATAAAAATTCTCTTTATATATAAATTAGGTTATAATTAAACAATGCAAATATATAAAAATTTAAATTCATATAGTATTATTATTTCTATTTTTATTTAAACATTTAGAGCAAATTTTTATTAATAAAAAATTTATTTTGAAAGCATTTAATTATTTTGCTTCCAATCTAGCTACTAAATCACGGAGTTTCATTGCTAATTGACTTAAACCTTTTGCTGCATCCTGTAGTTGCGAAGCACCCGTTGAACTTTGAGCCGCGGATTCAGAAACATCCTTGATTGAAATAGAAATTCCTTCCACAGCTTTACTGGACTCTGAAACAATTCGTGATACTTCATTTGTCGTAGCAGCTTGTTCTTCAACGGCTGATGCGATTGTCATTGAAATGGTATTGATTTCTTCTACAGACTTAGAAATATCTCCAATTGCGGACACTGCATTTGAAGTACTTTGTTGAATAGTTCCAATTTTAACTGAAATATCTTCTGTCGCTTTTGCAGTTTGTTTTGCAAGCTCTTTGACTTCATTTGCAACAACAGCAAATCCTCTACCAGCATCTCCTGCTCTTGCCGCTTCTATTGTAGCATTTAATGCTAATAAATTTGTTTGCTGTGCAATAGAACTTATCGTTTTCATCACCGTACCAATTTCTTTACTTTCCATTCCTAATTGAGTCACTAAGACATTTGTCTCTTGAGCACGTTTCATACTTTGTTTTGTTTTTTCAGAACCAGCTGTTGTGTTTTTTGAAATTTCTTTGATGGAAGCGGCCATCTCTTCTGTACTTGTTGCAACAGACTGAACTCCTTTTGAAACTTCTTCTGAAGCGGCAGAAGCACTTATAGATTGTTCTGTAGTTTTTTTAGCATTAGATGCTAATTGAGAAGCCGTGGTAGCAAGCTCTTCTGAAGCAGCGCCTAACTGAATGGCTGTTTCTCCCAAAATACGAACAAGTTCTAGCCATTCTTTTTTTTCTTTGGTTATTTCAGTAGCATATTTTACTACTTTAAATACTTTACCAGCAAGATCAAATACGGGATTATAAGATGCTTGAAGCCAAATCTCGCGATTGCCTTTAGCAAATCTTTGAAACTGTCCTGTAACAAACTGACCATTATTTAACTTATTCCAAAATTCACGATACTCCGATTTACTTGTATAATTAGAATCGCAAAAAATAGAATGATGTTTTCCCTTTATTTCATCTATTCTATATCCCATTGTTGATAAAAAATTATCATTTGCTTCAATAATAGTTCCATCTAAATTAAAATTAATTACGGCTTGTGTTTTAGAAAGAGCATTTAACTCTTGATCCTTTAATTTCTGTTTACTTACATCAGAAGCATATTTAATTATTTTAAAAGGTTTTCCATTTAAATCAAAAATAGGATTATATGAAGCAGAAATATAAATTTCTTTGCCACCTTTACCAATCCGCTTATATTCACCAGAATCAAATTCACCTCGGTTTAATTTTTCCCAAAATAAACGATATTCATTTGAATTTGTATAATTTGATTCACAAAACATTCTATGATGCATTCCCTTAACTTCACTAAGAGAATAACCCATTGTATTTAAAAAATTATCATTCGCATTTTGAATAATACCATCTAAATTAAATTCAATAATGGCTTGTGATTTTCCAATGGCACTAATTTGCCCTTCATATTCAGCATTTTTTAATTTTTGACTAGTTATATCTGTAGCAAATTTAATAACCTTATAGGGCTTACCAAATAAATCAAAAATAGGATTATAAGAAGCTTGAATCCAAATTTCTTTTCCCCCTTTACCTATACGTTTATATTCCCCTAAATCATATTCCCCTTTGTTTAATTTATCCCAAAACAAACGATATTCATTTGAGTTATAGTAACTTGGCTCACAAAAAATACGATGGTGTTTTCCAACAATTTCATCAATATGATAACCAATCGCATTTAGAAAATTATTGTTTGCAGTTAAAATAGTTCCATCTAAATTAAACTCAATAATAGCTTGTGTTTTATTAATAGCTGTTACTTGAGCAGATAGATCTTTTATTTTATCTTCTGAGAGCTCTAAAGTGCTACTTTCAAGAGTGGAATTTAGTTTTAATTTTGAAGATTCATCCACTTTAGACTCCTTTAAATTGAATTCTAGGAGCCTTTTCGGATTAATTTATTTAATATATAGAAAGAAATTTATTTTCAGTCATTTGAAAAAGCATAATTTTTGTATATTTACTGTAAAAAATTGGCTTCCTAGAGTTAATGAAAGAGAGAAAAAAACAAAAAATAGGCTAATTTTTATTCTAAAGTTAATCTTCCAGAGCATGTTGATACCGCATCATCAACTGAAATTTCGGAATCTACAGTAGCTTTACAGCTATATACTTTGCGAAACTTTTTTTGCTTTCCAATATACGCTTCTAAAGTGCAACGGGTTTCTACAATGCGATCATCTGTTCCAGGAATTTTTGAACCCACTTTTGCCTTACAACTAGCAAGAATTTTACGTTTAGAATCACTACCTGACTCAGTTACAGCGCCGTCCATAATCTTAATTTTATCTTTTGGATCGTCTTCTAATAAAGTAATGAGATCATCTCTTAATGCAGTCGAAACTTTGTCATTATTAGTAATAAAAACATATTGGTCTTTATCACCTTCTTTAGATACCAATTCCGCTAAATTATGAATGTTATCGATATTTATTTCAGAACATCCTTTATAGACTTTACAAACTTCTAGATCGGATTCTGAATTGTCTTGGTATTCTGCTAGAAATTTTTTAGCATTGTCGACGCCCTTACCTAACGCTTCATCCGTTTTTGCTTTTTCGATAGCTTGAATTAAATTATCTGCTTTTTTAATATTTGCAGTTAGTTTTTCAGTCATTGATGATACAAAAGCTTTTTTTTCTAAAGTAACTACTGCAGAAAAAGTTCCCTTATCAGAACACCTTTTTAATACTTTAGCACCAATCAAAACTTCTGAAACAACAGACTTTGAAGTTGCTTTTAAAGAAGCGTCGTCTTTTGTTTCATCAACAGTTGATGTTGCTGTTACTTTTTGACGTATGTTACGAGCAAGATCTACCTGTGCATTTTGGTCTGCTTCTTTTTGCGAAGATGCTGAGCCATAACCTACAAATGAGTTGGTATCTGTTTTAGTTTGTAAATCGGCTAAGGTAGAACAAGGATCTGTTTGAGCATAACTATTTAGAGAAATAAATAATGACATCCCTGCTAAGGTTATAAAGTTTTTATTTTTTTTTATAAACATAACGCACCTTTATTTTTATTAAAATGGACAAATTAAAATTTAATAAAAAATTATTTAATTATATTAAATCTATTAATTATTCAGATTTTGGATTTGCATTTGTTTCTGTTTTAGATACAGAATCTGAATTAGATTTAGAATTTAAATCACTGCTACTAGGTTCTTTAGCCGCGTCTTTATTTCCAACATTATCTATAAAAGATTTTTGCGCGTCCAATAATTTTCTACGGATTTCAGGATTTCCACCAGGTGTTCCATTAATAGCATCACGCATTTGTTTATCTAAAACAGATTTTTCAATTGCTACTTGAACAGCACACATTAATTTTTTAGTTGGTTTAAATCCAGATTCATCTGCTTCCATTGTTTGTTCCCAATAGGAAGTTGTTACTTTCGCTCCTGAAATATTACCTTGAGATAGAAACGCAGTTAATGAAGATAATGAAGGATCAGAAGAAGAATTTAGATCTTCAACTTGCCCAGAAGTTGTTACAGCATTTTTAATATACTTCATCATTTCGCCAACAGCTTGTGTACGAGCCATAGAAACACAAGCGTCTGGGCGAGAAGAACCACTTAATGTTACTTTATGTATAAATACAATATTTGTACCTTCTTCATGCATGATGGAAGGGTTAAGAACCCATTCAGGTGTCTCTAATGTTTTTGTTGAGTTTGAAATGATTTCTGTTTTAACATATTTTGGTGAAGATGAACAACCAGCAACAATGAAAGCTGCAGTTGCTGAAATAATCACAAATTTTTTATTAAAAAACCCTATATTCATAGACATACAATACCTCTTTTAAAAGCGTTTAACAAATCCGTTAGATATTAGCTATTTTTATTTCTTTTCGCAAATTACTTTTTGATTAATAAAATTTGGCTTTTCTAAAATTGAATTTTCAATAAAATACACAGTGGTAAAAGTGAAAAAAATCCCTAAACTCGCTATAAAAACTCCGCCTAAAAAACCTAGCCAGAACCACCATTTTTTTATTTCTTTTTCACTTTTTTTTCTTTCTCTCGAAGTTTTTATAATTTCATTCATAAAACCTTGAGTTTCATGGGAACCTACAAACAGTGGCAAATTTTTTTCATTGCTATCATAGCTTATGTTATTTTGCCTTCCGTTTCCCATGAATTTATAAACTCCCAGGAGCAAAGATCCTTCTTATTTCTGAAACATTTTCAAATATATTTCCAGATCTAATAGATTCTCTCATTTCATATGTGAGATCAAATAAAAACTGCAGATTATGAATCGACAATAGCCTAAAAACCAATAGTTCTTCTGCAACAAAAAGATGACGCAAATAAGCCCTTGAGTAATTTTTACAAGTATAACAATTACAAAGTGAATCTAATGGCTCTTTACTTGATTTATGAATAGAGTTTTTTATTTGAATTTTACCATTAGCAGAAGAAGAAGATCTTACAAATACACTTCCATTACGCGCATTTCGAGTTGGCATAACACAGTCAAACATATCAATACCAAGTAATATGGCATCAATTAAATCATCAGGAGCACCGACACCCATTAAATATCTCGGCTTATCATGTGGCATCCAGGGAATTGTTGCAGAAAGCAATCTTCGCATTTCTCTTTTAGATTCACCTACAGAAAGACCTCCAATTGCATAACCTTCAAAATTATTTTCAATGAGTTGTTTTACACTTTTAACTCTTAAATCACCATACATTCCACCTTGAACAATTCCAAACTGCGCTCTATTTAATTTTTTTCTTGCACTACGTGCTCTTGTTGCCCAACGCATAGAACGTTCCATGCTTGACAAAGCTTCTGCATGAGTTGCTGGATAAGGAGTACATTCATCCAAAACCATTTGTATATCAGAGTCAATATCTTCTTGAATTTGAACGACACTTTCAGGTGTTAAAGTAATTTTTGCACCGTTAATATGATTTGCAAATGTAGCGCCTTCTTCTGTTAACTTACGAATTTTAGCTAAACTCATTACTTGAAAACCACCACTATCTGTTAAAATAGCTCCAGGCCATCTCATAAATTCATGCAAGCCATTAAATTCGCGCATAAGATCCATTCCTGGTCTTAAATTTAAATGATATGTATTTCCTAAAATAATTTTATATCCTATAGAATAAACATCTTCAGGCGAGAGTGATTTAACACTCCCAACTGTTCCAACAGGCATAAATATAGGAGTTTCTAATTCAACATTTCCAAATTTTAATTTAGTAACTCTTGGTCCAACTTTTTCAAGCAAGGAGAGATCTTCATTTGTAGCAATTCCTTTTTCAATAACTTGAGAAAACTCATTTATTAAATCGTTTGCTTTTAAATCTTTTGTATCAAGTGAACCTTCTTTAAACTCTTTTGAAAGTTGTAATGATTTAATATTCGAAAACTCAATTAAATTTCTATTAGTTAACATGATTAAAAATTTGCTCCAAAAACGAGAAGACTTGAATCTCCATAACTAAAAAAACGATACTTTTTTTCTATAGCATAATTATAAAATTCTTTCCAGAAATCAAAACCCATTAGAGCAGCTATTAACATTGCAAGTGTGCTCTCTGGTTGATGAAAATTGGTTATGATGGCATTTCCTATTAAAGGAATAATTTGATGATTTTTGCTCTCAGGATAAATAAATATCTTAGTAGGTATCCATTTATTTATTTCTTTATTTAATATTGAATTTAATTTTTTTTCATTCGCAAGCTTCATTATTTCATTTTTATTTTGATCTGGAAAAATATACCTAAAATAACTTTCTATTGCTCTTAGAGAGGTGGTCCCTACAAATACTATTGGCCAATCATTTTCTAAAAATCGAATTAGTTTCTCAGATAATTCTTCAGATATAAAATAATACTCTTCATGCATTTCATGATTATGAATATCCTCAGATTGGACAGGTAAAAATGTGCCTAAACCTACATGTAAAGTTACATAACCAAATTCAACATTTTCATTTTGACATTTTTCTATAATTTCTGGAGTAAAATGTAATCCAGCAGTAGGTGCCGCAGCACTCCCTTTTTCATTGATATTTGAATATACAGTTTGATAGCGCTCATTATCTAAATTAATATTTGCTTTATTTTTTTGAGGATCTCTTTGAATATAAGGAGGAAGAGGCATTTCACCAAATTCATCTAAAATGAGATCTAACGATCTATCATCAATTAGAGATACCATTGGTGGGTCAAAACTAGTTACTTTAAATAAAGGGATTTCTTTATCATTGTCTGCATATAATATTTCATTTATTTTTAATTTACTTTTAGGCCTTAATAAACATTTATATTGACTTTTTATTCCCTTTTCAAGAAAAAAAACCTCTCCACGAGCTCCTGTTTTTCTTTGAATACGCACTCTTGCAGGATAAACTCGAGAGTTATTGGCAATTAATAATACTTTAGAATTATTTTCTTTTAATTTAAAAGTATCGTTTAATATTTCTGGTAATTCATTAAAATTTTTATCAATAATTGATTTTTGCTTGGAATTACAGACAAGAAGTCGACTTTCATTTCTATTTTCTAAAGGAACTTGAGCAATAAGATCTTCAGGTAATTCGTAATGGAATAAATTTGTTTTCACTAATCAACGACCATTCTTTTAAGATGAGAACCAATTCGTGTGACAACTTCATAATTGATGGTTTGAGCCCATTCTGCAATATTTTCTGCAGATACAGATTCCGATCCATCTCTTCCAATCAGTGTCGCAACAACCTCATTTGTTTCTTCGCTTGTTGCTTCGGTTACGTCAACAATAATATGATTCATCATCACTCTTCCTAAAACTTTACAACGAACTCCATTAACTAAAACATGACCTTTGTTTGAAAGAAGTCTAGGATATCCATCAAAATAACCTACTGGTAAAAGAGCTACACGAAGATCGCGCTCTGCTCTGCAAGAACAGCCATACCCAATATAAGTTCCTGAAGGTATTTTTCTAACACTTTGGCTTTTGCACTTCCAAGTTAAAGCAGGTTTTAAGCTTGGAAGTTCGCTTTTGACTACTTTTGCAGACAATTTTGTTTCATTAGAGGACCATAGCCCGTACATTGAAATTCCAACCCTCGCAATATCATAATGAGATTTCGCTATTATTAAAGTAGAAGCACTTTGAGCGATATGCTTTTCCAAATGATAAGATAAACCAAGAAATTGACTCACTATTTCATGGGCTTTATCTAATTTCGACAATTGCTCAAAGGCATATGACTGCTCCGTAACATCCTCTGTATTTGCAAAATGAGACATGACACCTTGAACATGAATTAAAGACTCATTTTCTTTTAAAAATGAAATTTTTTGCTCAAGCCCCTCAAGTACAAAGCCTTCGCGAGAAAGCCCCGTATCAATATGAATATGCGCCTTTAAAGGTCTATAACTATTCCCTTTTTCTTTTTCAGATCTTTTTAAATGAGAGATATAATTTGACCAATTTTCATCTGTGATAGCAACTTCAACTACTTTTTTAGCACAAGCTACTGCTTCATCGGGAGAGATAGAACCTAATACAACGACTCTCTTTTGAACCAATTCATTCTCTTTTTCGTATTTTCTAATTTTAAAAGCATCAATGGGATTGATAACAAATAAAATATCTACATATCCATGTAAAATTTCTAATGTTTGTAAAAAACCATGTCCGTATGCATTTCCTTTAAGAACAGCCCCTAATAGAATATGCGTCTCTAAATTATTTCGATAAATCGAAACATTTTTTGAAAAAGCAGATTGGCTAATTTCAATCCATGAAGCATTTTCTGCAAACTCATCAACTAATACAGATTCTTTCATGAATCAGCCTCCTTAAACGCATTTTAAAATTGTGACTTCAATGCATTGTTTATCAATATGATTATAATAGTTTTTAATTTTTTATAACAATCCTATGGAACAAAAAGTTTACACCGATAACTCTACTGGAAAAAAGTAGTCTAAAGACTCGGGGTAATATGGATAACGATAGGCTCATTGCACAAATATCTCAAAGAGAAGACGCAAGCGTTGAAAAGGTGGCTAGCCATAAAATGAAAAGCAGCCCCATGATGGCGCGTATGCAACAACGTGCCGATGAGCTTAGAAAAAAAACAGTAAAAGTGGAAGGCTTGAACAAATCCCGATTTTGTAAACTGAAAATTCAAGAAAACTTTGACCTAATTCAAAATGCCCTGCAATTTGAATATGGTGAAAATATGGAGCTTTTATTAAAAGCAAATGAATTTGAAGTATTATCAAGATGGGTTGAAGGTGTTACTTTATTTGATTCCAATAAAAAAGATCCACCCTTAAAAATTAATGACTTAGTTCGTATTCGGAATAGACTTCGCTTTTGGGTTAGAGTTTTTGAAAATTTATATTTTTATCATTCAAAAGGAATTATTCACGGAAATTTAAAACCTCAAAATATACTTATTAGAGATAGAGCTACAGTTGATATTAAACAAACCTATGAATCTGAATTTTTTGAAAGAAAAGAAGAAGTACCACATGTTGTTTTACTTGATGGCGGATATTCCCATTTCATTCCAAATAGCAATGAATTTGAAAATAATGAAGAACAAGTTTCTATTTCTAAAAAAATTATTGAGAAAAACTTTTGGCTACCACCAGAAGCTAGGGGATTTATAGAAGGATCTTACCGAGAAAACTCAGATATTTTTAGCCTTGCCGCTATTATGGCTTGGGATTTTGGCATGATCAAAATAGAAGGCTTGAGTGTCGTTAATCAACTTTGGCAAGTCTATTTGTTACCAGAACAAAATACTTTTATTTTTGGTGGCGAATGGCATAAATGGACTGTAAGACATCCTTTATTTGATACGATTAAACGATTAAGAACAATACTTTTAAAAACACTTGATCCTTTACCAGAAAAAAGAATGTCTAATGCAAGAGAAATTGCTTTTGAATTTATGATGATGTCTAATAAGTTAACAGATACCATTGAGTTACAAAACTTAAGTTCTTCTTATACTAATTTTCAAGTTAATTTAAATGACAAGCATTATAATTCTATTTTAAATAAGAATTTTGAAATACCAGAAGCAATAAGTGAATTTATATTAAATAATAATTTAGACAAAAATAGATTTTGGGTTGATGCTAAAACAAACTCAGCAAATAAACATTATTTAATGAGAAGTTTAAGTTTAGGATTAAGTATTTTAAACAAAAATTCTTTTTTTCATCCCATAAAATTTAGTTCTATGAAAATACCTTTTTCTACACTTGATAGTTTATGTGAAAGTCTTTTAAATTATACAATATATTTAAATCCCGTTTTTTTACAGGAAATGAAATCCATATTTTTTAACCTAGGTAATCAAGTTGAAACTCTATTTTATGTATTACCTTCACTTAAAAAATACGGTGAAAATAAAAATATAATTAAAAAAACATCAAACAATTCTTTAATTCAAATTAGACACGAATGGCTTTATAGTAATATTGAAAAATTGTTTGAAAAAATACTTTTAGCATCAAATATTTCTTATTTTATCATAGATGACTTAAATAGAGCCGACCATTCTTCATTACCAATATTATTAAAAATTTTCAAAAAACAAAATTTACATATGAAATGGATAATAGGAATTAGGACAGAAGAAGAAATAACAGACGAAGAATTAAAAAAATCAGTCCTCCAATTAAAAAATCAAGATCTTACTTTTGCTAACCTTAAAGATGATAGAACACGCTCTTATTGGATAGCAAAATTAAATCACTTAAGCAGTCAACAAGCTCGCTTTTTATCAACCTGGGCTATGGTTGATTTAAAAATAAACACCGATATTATTGAGCTTTTAAGTAACAAAGTAGCAAGTATAAATGAAATTTTTTCGGATAAATATCACCAAGGAAAAGAACATATTTCTCTAAATGAAGTTCCTGCAGATGATTTAATTTTAGAAGAAAAGAATGAAAGTGCCTCTCAAGAAATAAATAAAGAAGTAAATGATGATATTGATGAAGATGAAAAAGAAAGAATAGAAAAAAAGAAAAAAGACCCTCTTCATTTAGCCTATGAAGCATTAAATATTGCGGTGAAAATTGGGCTTGTTTCCGAAAATAGAGATGTTCTAACAGGACAACTTATTTGTTACTATTGGGAACATCAATTTATTTGGCTAAGTTTATCTTTATTACTTAACAAAGAAATAAAATCAAAAATATATTTTATTTTATCAGAATATATGTGCAATAATTTAGAAGAGAAAACTACTCTTTCAGAAATTATTCAAATATCAGAATATTTATCTAGATCAAATTTGAAAAAATCTGCCTATAGTGCTTATTCAGCCTTACTTATAGCGACTGAAGATTTATGCGATAATACTTCTGCTGAGTTTATAATCTCTAAATTACAAATGTTAAGCGAAAATATTGAAAAAGAATGTCCTGAAGAAGCACCTGTATTAGTTCCAAAAATCAGAGAACATATTGCAGATTTATCCCTTTCATTAGGTAAATTTGATCAAGCTGAGAAATATTATCAAGCAGTTAGTTGGAACACTTTAAATGGAAAAAGAAGAGCTATTTTAGCAATGAAAAGTTTTTTTCCATCACAAATTAAAAAAAGAGAAAGAAGAACAGAGGAGTTTTATAAATTAATACAATTAGCTGAAAAATCTAATTTAATAACAAGAACTATTGATGATAATAAATCATCTTTTAAAAGCAATATAGAATCAGAAATTTATAGAATTCAAAAAAAGCTTCAAGAACAAACCGTATTTAATACAAATGACGATGGAAAAAACATTAAAATTTTATTAAATAGCATTATTAAACCAGAAGAAGTTCAAAATAATAAAAATGATAATTTAAAATTATTTCCAAAACTAAGGCCTGTTAGAGGGTCTGTATTATCTCGATTTTTTAGATCATGCATTGGTTGGATTGATAATAGTATTTTATTTCCACAAATTTTAAGTGTTATTCGTTTTACTGTAGAAAATAATGATGGTGAAAGCATTGTTCATTTATTATTTTCTTTATTAATTTGTGGTGAAAGAAATATAACATCTGAAGTTAGAACATTAATATTAGAAACTATTTTAGAATTATCAGGAAGATTAGGAAATGACTTAAATTTATTTGAAGCTTATTTATTAAAAGCATGGAGTGCTGTATTTTTTGATGGTAATTTAATTGAAGCGAAAAAAAATATTGATAAAATAAACTCTTCAATTTCAAGTGATCTTCCTTTTAGTTTAAAGCAATGTACTAAAAAATTGCAGATTTTTATTGAATTTGAGACTATGTCTTTTGAAGCTATAAAAAATCATAGAGCAAATCCTCAAAAATATGTGAAAAAATTTCAAGATTATAATTTAACGGATTGGAATATTGGCAGCGTTGTATTTTCGGTTCACCAAACTCATTATCACTTAAAAAAGTCACCTGGAGATGAACTTTTTATTGGAAATATTTTAGATGAAAAAACAGATCAAATTCTTTTATATACCCATTTATTATTTGAAAAAGGCCATGCCCATGCGGCTTCTATGATCTCACAAGATGCGAAAGAAGCTGAAATAAGACAATGGTTTTTAGATCCCTCCAGCCATATTGAATATGTTCCCGAAAGTTTTGCTGTTAAAATGGCTGAATTTACAAATCTAAAAAAGAAGTTATTAAGTTCATCTCATAAAAATAATAAATTTTTAAACTCCATTAAAAATATTAAAAAATTAATTTCAATTAATAAAGATTCATCTTTAAAATATTGGGGCCAAGACAAAGCCATCCTTGAAAATAATCGAATAGACAAAGCAAACACTCAAGATACAGAAAGACTGCACTTTTTATCTCAAAATGCAATTCGAACAGGATTTAACTGGACTGCCTATAGATTAGCTCACAAGTCCAGAACAGATATCTCATCTATACTAGAAGAAATTAGAGATATCGAAAATACAATGAAGAATCCTCATTCAAAAGAGGGTACTGCATCAATACAAGAAAATTTAAACGCTTTTTCCAAAGAATTAGAACCAAGACGAAAAGAATATGAAGCAGCAGAAGCCTATCCTGAACAGGGGATAGCGATTAATTATGTACTTGAATTTCTTCATAATTTTCACAACAATATTGAAAATTCGAAACTCTCCGAGGAAGAACTTTTTCTCTTGGCAAATATGATACGCAAATCTGTTCCAAAGGATAGCGACATTATAGAATCGACGCTTGCTGGGGCATTAAGAGCCTCTGCTAAACGTCTAATTATAAGAAAAAACTCAGATAATCCTCAAAAAGCAGAAGAAGCACCCCCACCCCTAAATGATGAAGAAAAAAAGCTACAAAATGAGGTTAAAGATTTAAAGCGCACAGGATAGCTATTGACATAGACAATTGACTCCATTATGAAGATTGAACGTTTTGTTTGCGTGATGTGATGCGGGGAAAAATCTCGGGATTATCACATTCGTTTATTTTAGACTAAAATGTGTAATGTACTTCAGAGTAGCTTAACTACTTGAAATTACAACAAAAGGATATCCTAGTATGCCAACTCCAAAGATGAAAGTTTCCCGTGCACGTCGTAATTCTCGTCGTGCTCACGATGCACTCACTGCAATCAACCTGTCCAAGTGCTCTAACTGTGCGGCTCCAAGACTTCCACACTCTGTATGTGAATCTTGCGGCTTTTACAAAGGTCGCTTTATTGCAAAAAATATCCTAAAGGCTGATCTTTTAGCAGTTCTTCGCTAAATTAAGACTTTAAAAAAAGGGTAGCTTCGTTTTGAAGCTACCCTTTTTTATTTAAAACCATCTCTTTTTTTACTCCTTAGATTTAATCCCTACCCCAAACTTCTAAAATAAAATCGGAATATGGAACATTTCTTGGACTTGCCACATATCCCATTTCTTTGCCTGAACACAAATTATCATGATTTGATTGAACAACTCCAATCAATATTTCATAACCTACATATGCTCCAGAAAAAATAATAGGATCAAAACCTCTATACCATGGCTTATCGCACATAATATCAAAACGGATATTATTATTTGTTATCAATTTATTATCTATAGTTTTTAAACGGAAATAGAGGCTTGAATATTTTCCACTGTTTATAATACTTTTAAAATCAAGAAAGTTTTCAGAAGAACGATTTTTTTGTCCAGGCAAAGGGTATTGACTAGAACGAATTTTAGCAATTAAAGTTCCTATATTTGGTTTTAAAAATGATTCATCATAAGTTAAAAGCATATTATTAATCTTTAAGCTTGCTGTAGCTAAACAATTTGATAAATCTTTGTAACATTCTTTAGAGAAATTCCTTAAAATATCAATATTCATTTCTGATTCATTTGATACTTCTAAAATATTTTTCTTTTCATCTGCAGCCAAATTTAAAGAATTCAATAATGAATTTGCAATTGAATAATTATCAACTTGTTTAGATATAAGCTGATTAATTGTATTTTTAAGTCTACTATAGGCAACAGACTCATCATAATTATCAAGCCATGAAAAATTAAAAGTTTTTCCATTTGGTTGTAAAACATTCAATTCATCATAAGGGACTGTTTGAGATGATTCTATTGCCCAAGATGCATAATTATTGGGATCCAATTGTTTATTATAATCTTCTGAAACATATTTATTTAATTTATCTATAGTGCTTTGGCATTCGTCTAGTTTCGTTATCTCACAATTATTTTTTAAATTTAATATTTTAGTTAATTCTGCAGGGTTTCCACCAATTTGTACAGCATGCAAATTTAAATGAATTCCTTTTTTCGTTTCTTCATCTAAATATTTTACATTTCCATTTACCCCAATTTTACCGCCTACAGATAAAATATTTTGAGCTACACCAAGCTTACTTTCTACTGTATTTAAAGTTTTCATTGAGTCAAAATTTAGCTTTAATGTGATTAAGATTCGTGAAGATAATTTTTGTGAAACTACTACTTCATCACCACATTTTTTAATAAAATTATAAGGATCTTTTAATTTTCCTTGACTATCAAAATAATTATAAGCAAATGGTTTTAAATAAATTCTACTTTCTTTCGCATTTTTTAATTTACTATCCCCTAAACGAACATAAACTGAATAAGTTGTAGAACGACTTAATCTAGAAACAGAAGCATCTCGAGAAAATTGAATTTCTGGTGAAACTTGAAAAACTTTTACGGGAACAGATGCGGAAACTCCAATATTTAAAGCATTTCTAAAATCTTCTTCCTTCATATTATCAGATAAATTAACAATAGATTTTTCAACATTTTTAGGATAATAAACATTCTCACTATCAATACATTTTTCAGTATAAAGAAAACCCATTTTATTAAACCCTTGAAGGATAGAATAATAATTGGTATCTCCTGAAGGAATAATACTACTTGGATCCATTGTTATATCTTTTTCAGAAAGATCATTTAAATTTTGTTCATTTAAATCAGAATTCATATTACTATATAGCATTTTATTAGATGAATCATTTTGCGGATTTTTATCTGTTTTTCCGCAAGAAAATAAAACAATTGAAAAACAAGAATAAACAGGGAAATACTTAATTAGTTTTCTCATTAATTACCTCTAATTATTTTTTATTTAACTGACCGACCAAAAGTATTTTATGAATGATAGAATTTATTTTTTAAAAATCAAGCAAAATTAATTAATTATTAAATTATTTTTTAGGTACCCTAATATTAGAGCAATGAAGAGATTTAAGATTATTTTTTATAGTCAAATGATAATATTATTTAGAATAATAAATTGAACTAAAATGGCATAGAATGTTATTAAAATTGGTAAATAGATAAATTAAATAAACAAAATATTCTAATTATCAATTTACTATTCTCTTCCCCAAACTTCAACAATAAAATCAGAGTAATTTACATTAGAGGGGCTAGCAATATAAACCATTTCTTTATTAGAACAATTTTTTTCATAATTTATAGCAATTGTATTCATCATTATTTCATAATTTGAATAAATTCCAGTAAATAAAACATGATCTATTCCAAAGCTTCTATACCAAGGCTTATTACACATTAAGTTAAATCTAAGGCTTGTATCTCTAATTAGTTTATTATCAACCGTTTTTAACTTAAAATAAATACTCGCATAATTCATGTTTTCAATTACGTTCTTAAGATTCAAAAAATCTTGAGAGGAACGATTTTTTTGTCCATATGAAGGCTGACTATCAGAGCGTATTTTACTAATTAATTTTCCGATATTTGGCTTTAACAAAAAGTCATCGTATTTGCTTAAAAACTTTGTATATTCCATCTCTGGACTATTTAAACATTTTTTTAAATCAACATAACATTGTGATGAATAATTTTTTAAAAAATTCATGTTTTGCATTGTCTTTTCTGATATATCTATTAATTCGACTCTTTCATCATATGCCAAATTACTCGATTCAAGTAATCCTTGCGCAATTCTATAATTCTCAATTTCTTTTGCTATTTTGTGAGTAAATTGAGCTCTTTTTTTACTTAGTTTTGTAGAGTCTGAAAAGTTATCAGTCCAATTAAAATGCATTGGCTTATTTGTTTTATCAAAAATACTGAGTTTATCATAAGGTGTCGTTTTTGAACTTTCTATAGACCAAACATGAATATCTTGTTCATTTAACTGCATTTTATAATCTTGAGAAATATATTTATTTAATCTTTGAAAAATGGTTGAACAATCTTTTATATTATCAAGTTTACAGGAGCTGTGTGAAGAAATTATATCCATCATTTCTTCTGGCTGTCCACCAATTTGTATTCCATATAAATCTAGACGAATTTGTCTTTTCGTTTCTTGAGATAAATAATTTAATTTTGCCGTTGGCCCAGCATTAGCTCCTTCAATTATAAATGCATTAAGAACTCCGCCTATTTTTGTATTAAATTCATCTAAAGCAAATTGAGACTCAAAATTTAGTTTTAAAGTTACTAAAAGTTTAGATGAGAATATTTGGGAAGTTACAACTTCATCGCCACATTTTTTAACAAAATTATAAGGATTATTTAAATTACCATTCTCATCAAAATAGGATTTATAGTTGTCACGTAGATATAATTTATTATCTTCTTTATTTTTTAATTTACTCTCACCAAATTTTACGTAAGCATAATATGTAGTTGATCTACTTAATTTTGAAACTGAAGCTTGTTTTGAATAATTTATACCAGCAACTACGTCTACAGCCTCTACGGGCACATGAAGATCGGTTCCAATATTTAATTTCTGCCTAAAATCGCTTTCTTTTAAGTTATCTTCATAACTTACAGTTGAATTTTCAATATTTATAGGCATAATTAATTCATTATTATCAAGGCACTTTTCAGTAAAAGAATACCCCATGCTATGATAGCCTTGTAAAATTTCACCCGATTTATTGAATTTATTCTCTTTTGCATTGCTATAATTAGTTTGAAACCCAAAATTTAATTCTGAATTTTGTTTAGAACATGAAACTGCAAATAAAACGGTAAAAAGAATAGAGTTTATTTTATTTAAATTTTCCATGTTTTACCTCATATAATTAAGATTTATTTGTTTTTCAAAAAAATCTTTAAATTAATAATAAATATTTTAAAATTTAAATCAATAAAAAAATTGTACAAATTAAAAATTTATATTTGTTATTAATTTGTTTATTCTTTTTAATTATAATTAGTTTTATGCAATTTTTTAGAAAAATTTAGTTAACTTACTTTTATAATAAATTATTTGAAATTTTAAAAACAGAACAGCTTCAACTCAATTCGTTCAATTTAAAATTTATTGTAATAATTTTAAGCATATTTCACTATAACAAGACATATTCTATTTTATTAATATGAAATAAAATAATAATATATCCATAATTTTAGATTGTTAAACATAGATATAAGAAATTTCTGTATCATTAATTTGAAAAACAGTTAATAAATTACTCCTATAAGACTAATTTAAATGTATAATTTCAATTAATTTTAGAAATAAATATATTTTTTTTAATTAAAAACTTTACAAAATATATTTATGGTATAAAAATTGATACTGATAATTTAAGAGCTATCATGCTCTAGTTTAAAATACGAAGAATTTATTATCTTTTTTTTAATTAACAAATCTTATACAAACTTAATTTGATTTAATAATTTAAAATTTATAGATTTTTTTCCCTGAAATAGATTTTGTAAAATTTAAGAGAATTGATATGATTAAAAATCAGCCAACATTTTTTCAAAACCAGAATAATACAGAAATAGATTTAACGAATTTAATACAGTCGGATGGAGTTTTTATCGGAATCAATACAGATGATTTTATTGTAAAATATGTGTCTCAAAATTTTTTTAATATCTTTAATTTCGACATACTAGAAAAATCAGCCAGTTTACTTTTTTCTCAAAATAATTTAATAAAGTTAAATAACTATGTCTCAAATAAAAGAATCAAAACTGTTAATTCAAGAATAATTTTAAGTTTAGAATTAAAATTTAATGATAATATATATAAAATACCGTGTAATCTATTTTTCTCTGAAAATATTCTCTGCATCGAATTTTCAAGCCAATTCATGATAAATACATTTATTTTTGATGATCTTAATTTTCAAGATATGCTAAATTATGTTAAAAATTATACAGGTTCTTTAAAAGAATTAACAAATAATATTTGTCAATATATTTCGGAAACAACAGGTTTTGAAAGAACTTTTTATTGTGACTTTTTACCAGATGAACATGGATTTATAAGAGCATGTTATTCTAATAAACTAGAATCATTACTAAATCATCATTTTCCTGTCTCAGATATTCCAATGCAATTAAGAGAAGTACTAATAAAAAATAGATTTAGACTCATCTCTAGAATAGATTCCAAAGAAGTAACAATTGAAGGCTGCTCTAAAGAACTCGACTTAAGCTTTTCTTTTTATAGAAACATGTCCCCTATCCATTTACAATATTTAAAAAATTTGGGTGTAACTTCATTAGCAACTTATTCTGTTGTTTTAGAAGGAAGACTTCAAGGAATATTTGGATCTCATTCAATTACCAAAAAATATATACCCATAACTATTCTTGAAAAAATTCAAATTTTAGTGGAAGAATATTCAAGAAAGTTATTTTTTTGTAAATATAAAAAAATCAAAAAGAATCAAATTGACTTTAATAATAAATTAGATAATTTTATTCAGATATTTGAAAAAGTAGAATGTAATCTTGAAAAAATTCCTGAAAATGTTTTTAATGCACTAAATGAAGTTTTTAATACACATTATATTTTTTATAGATATAATAATAGATTTGAAAAAAATATGAAAGTACCCTTAGAATTTGCTGATAATATTTTAGAATATGTAAATAATATACAAAATAAAAACTTAATAATATCAGATAAACTTTCCAATCTAAGTTTTAAATTCGAAAAATGGGCAAAAAGTGTTGCTTCAGGTATGATCTTAATTAAGCTAAATGAAGACGCTTCATCATTTATTGTTTTATTAAGAAAAGAGTATATTCAAACAATAAAATGGGCTGGATCTCTTGATAATTGTGATTTTGATAATAACACAGTCGGACTAAATAATTCTTTTAAAACTTGGTATCAAGAAGTATTAAATAAATGCAAACCATGGTTAACGATTGAATATGAAACCGCACATTATTTAAAAAATAAGCTTCATTATATTCAATCAAATAATTTTTTAAAATTAAAAAATTTAAATAAATCATTAAGCACCCAGATTTTTCAAAATGAATTATTATTTTCAAAAATACATCAAGGTATAAAAAATACTTACTCAATTTTAAATACAATTTTTAATTTAAATATAAATAACCACTCAAATAATGATGAAAATATAAATAAGTTTTTATTACATGAAAACAAATTAAGTTCAATTGATGCTAAATATTACTTTGAAAACTTATCTGAAAAAATAATTAGCTTAGTAAAGGAAAATTTTTATGAAAATATAAAAATAAACCTTGAAATTGAAAAAAATACAACTCTTAAAATAAATCAAACTTTAAAAATTAGTCTTATTTTTCATGAGTTTATTCTTATTTCCATAAAGTACTCTAAAGAATCATCTGTAAATAAAATTATTTCAGTTAATTGGAGCGAAAAATCAAACCAAATTTACTTTTCATTAAATGATAATACAAATTTAGATTATGAACTCATTAATTTAGATTCCAAAATTAATGTTGACTTTGATTTAATTCGTTATTTAATAAATCAATTAAATGGCACAGGAGTCTGGAATAAAAAAAATGGTTTATCTTTAAAAATTGTTTTTGAAGATAAAAAAAACAAATTAATTTCAAATAAATTACTAATATAAACTATTTTTTAACTTCATTAAACTCATAAATAAAACATTCGAAAGTTTCCAATGCAGAATTTAAAATATCAATTTTTTTTGCTGAATTAATTTCTGCATAATTATTAATATTATCAATAAAAATTTTCCATTCTTTAAAAGTTTCTTTTCCAAATCCATATAAATAGTTCAATTTATTTTCTAATTGATCAGAATAATTTAAAAGCATTTTTTTAAATAAAAATTGCCCTCCTAAACTTGATCCTTCCAAAACATAATAAATACCTAAAGCCTTTTCAAATGAGTCAATATTAGGTAAATTAGTTGAGAAAATAATTTCATTTTTATTCACATTTAAATTATGAATATCCATAATAAGATGTTGAACTCTTTTTGTTAAATTAAAATTAAAATTATTTTGTTTCCATTCGCTATAGTTCAAAAGTTTTTGTTCTAATGGAATAAATATTTTAAAAAGAACTTTTAAGTAATCAATGTAATTATCAATAGTTGGTTTACTTTTAGACATGATATTTATTTGTTCTACTTCATCATGAAGTTGAGAAGTTGCTGATTTTAAAAGTAAACTAATTTTTTCGGATAAATCTAATTTATTTATTTCTGGATTCATTTTTATATCCTTATGTGTTTTAATATTTTAAAAATAGATATACATAAGGGATCTTTATCAATAAAAAACCAAATTGTAAACAAATTACTCAGCCCATAGCTCTAATTGAAATGAATCTAAGTCTCTCAAATCAGAATTTTGAGAAACGGATGATATTTTCTTTTTTTCGCATAAATTTACTAAATGATCCGATATTGGATAAGTATTATTTGGATGCACACCGCGCATCCATGCTTTTCCACCAATGTCAAACCACCAAGTCGCACAGCGAAAAGATGTGCTTAAATCTTTTCCAGGATAATTTTTTGCAGTGATTTTATTTTTATTTTTATCAAGGTATTTAATCATAAAAGTTGTGTAACCTCTTAAATCTGATCCATAAAAAAAATCACTACTAATTCTATCTGATGTGCTTATCCCTAAAAATGTCCGAACTGGTTGCCATTTTGCATCTGTAGATGAAATTAAAGTCCAAGGCTTTATTTCGTCAAATAAATTATCTTGATCTAAAATGAATTCTTTTTTCCTTTCCATATATTCATGTTGGCATAATTTAATATCATTAAAACATGAATTTAAAAAACGATAAGTAGTATACAAATTATTTTCAGAAACTTCTTTAGTACTTTTAACTAATTGAATTTCATCTGTGGCAAGATTTTTAAATGATTTACTATTTTCAATATCTTGGGAACGAATATAATTTTGAAAATTTTTTCTTAAATCTTTCCGAACAAGTAATTTAAAGTTTGAAAATAAAATACTTTTATCCGTGTATTTTATAATATCTTTACTAATATTTAGACCCGTTGGACTTAATATTGTAAAATTTCCATATAAAGATTTCTCTGTATCTGCTAAATAATATTTATTATTTGTTTTTTCTGCAGAAGCTTCAGGTAACTCTTTTAATTGTTCTGGAAAATCTACTGCTGCATATTTTTGAATACTCGAAAATAAGCTATCACATGCTCCAGGATCACTTAATTTACATGTAGCAGATAGTAGGGTTGGTAACTTTGTAGGGTCTCCACCTAATTGAATCGCTTTAATTGAAATGGATATATTTCGAATTGTTTCTTCAGATAAATTATTAAATTTTACTTTAATTTGAGGAGACATTCCAGCTTCTGGATTTATTTTGTTATCTCCATTGCTTGAAAGTAATTGATCTTTTAAAAGATCAATTGTTGCATTTAAATTCTTTTTTGTCCCAACTTCAATTCTCCTCGAATTTGTTTCATTTGAAACCAATGCACGATTTGATGAGACTCCAGGTTCTAAATCACTATAATTTGAACTTGGTTCCGCAATACGAATCCTTGAACTTACATTATTAGAGTCAATTAAGCTTGGATTCGTTGGAGGAGAAGAAGGTAACACAGGAGTAGGATTCGTTGGAGGAGACGAAGGTAACACAGGAGTAGGATTCGTCGGAGGAGGCGAAGGTAACACAGGAGTAGGATTCGTTGGAGGAGGAACTGGTGCGGGGGCTTGATTACCTCCTAAATTAAAAGGTACTGGGATAGAAGCACCCATGGCAGCTTCAAATTCCGATTTTGTTTTTGAGTCTGAAAAATTAAACTTCGCTGTTATAAGTAATTGAGCCTTAATTTTTTGTTTGATTATAATTTCATCACCACAAGAATTAAAAAACTCAGCTTTATTTTCTTTTAAATTTTTATACTGCTCTTCTCTCAGTTTAAAATATTTATTTTGACTTGCACTTAATGAATTATATCCTCTAATAATTTCAATAGTCATATTTGCAGTTCTAGATAAACCTGAAGAAGATGATTCAATAGAATAACGCATTTCTGGGGAAAGAGTTATTGGAACTCCTGAAGCTTGAACAGGAATTGTTGCATTAATACCAATTCCTAATTTATTTTGTAATTGATCCGAATTTAAATTCTCTTCATATGAAACTCTAGAGTTAGGCTCAAAAATAAATTTTGAATTGTCATTTTCTAAACATCTATCTGCTGTCAGCCCCGTAATACTGTTAAAACCTTTGCCTACAGAATCTGTTCTTTCATCAATTTTTTCATTAAAATCATTCATAATTTCACTAAATTTATCTTTAACGCTTTTTCTTTCGTCTGTCAGATAATTCATTTTCTCTGCAGTTTCCTTACCACATGATACTAAAATAAATGTGGATATTACTATGCAAGAACTTAAATTCTTCATATAAATATACTCCTATGAGTCAAAAAATACGGTCATACTTTTATAATCCTTTTAATTTTCAATAAACTAAAATAAAAAATTTTTCAATATAAAAACAATATAATAATAATATTAAAAAATTATAAATTAAATTAAAATAAAACAAATATTAAATAAAAAATCAGTTTAAATTCTATTATTAAAGTAAAAAAAGATAACCTAAATAATTTCTATTAATATTTACGTTTTATTTATTTATTTATATAAAATAATATTTATTTATAAATTTAATATGATTTATTTTGTTTTTGATTCATTTTATAAGTTACCAATTATTGCGCCCAAATTTCAAGATAAAAAGGTCCAATTTTTTCTAAATCACTGTTATGGGTACATGCAAAAGTTGCTTTAGAACCACATACATTCGTAATTGCATCTGAAATAGGAATGACAATATTTGGAGTTACTTCATGCAACCAAACTTTTCCAAGAGCATCGCTCAACCAGTCATGACACCTATATGATGATGCAAGGCTTATGCCTCCATATTTCTCACTTAATACTTTATTTCTATTTTTATCTAAATATTTTATGAAAAATGAATTATAACCTTTAAAGTTTGAAGTCATAAAAAAATCTTCAGTTATTCTATCCGAATTAAAAACGCCAAGCACATAACGGATTGGCTGCCAATTCGCCTGAACAGAAGCTAATAAATTCCAAGCACGGATATCATCAAAATTTTTATCATAATCTTTATAAAACATCTTTTTATTTAACTCATAATCATTTTGGCATACATTAATATTATTATAACAATTCGCAATAAAACGGAATAAACCATATAAATTATTTTCAGAAAGTTCTATAGTACTTTTAACTAGAGCTTGTTCATCATTTGCAAGAATATTAAAAGTTTTAGAATTTTGAATATCTTTTCCTCTTAAGTAGTTTTGAAAACTAGTCCTAATATCTTGTCTAACTTTTAATTTAAAATTTGTAAAATTTAAACTTCCATCTGAATATTTTAAAATATCATTACTTATATTTTTTTTATTTGGACCTAAAATAACAATATTGCTGTATAAAGATGTTTGATATTCACCATAATAAAACTTTTTATTAGAATTAACATCATTTGAATCTATAGTTTCGTTTAATTGATCGGGAAAATCATTTGCTGCATATTTTTGAATATTTTTAAATATGATATCACAACTACTAGGCTCACTTAATCTGCACGATGAATTTATAATTCCATTGAGTTTATTTGGATTTCCACCTAATTGAATTGCTTTTATAGCAATAGAAACATTTTGTAAGGTTTCTTTATTTACTAAATTTAATTTGACTTTAATACCAGGGGACATGCCCTCAGCGCCCTTTAATAATCCTGAAAGAGTATTTTTTAAAAAAAGAATTACCGAATTTAATTTACTTCCACTTTTTGGAGACTCTGTCTGAGTTCCAACGGATAATATACTTGGAGAAGCATTTTCTACAGTAGCTGTTTCATTTTTTATTTTATTATTTCCAAAGCTAAACGGATTAGGTATAGAAACCCCCATAGCAGTTTCAAAATCTTTTTTCGTTTTTGCATCAGAATATATAAATTTTGCTGTTATCAAAAGTTGAGCTTTAACATTTTGTTTAGTAACAATTTCATCACCACAAATATTGAAAAAACTGGAATTATTTTCTTTTAAATTTTTATAATGTACATCTTTTAAACTGTATTCAAATTTTGTATCTTTTTTAACGAGTTGATTATATCCTTTTACAATTTCAATTGTTATAGTTGCTGTTTTTGATAAAATTGAAAAAGAAGATTCTTTTGAAAATTGAACTTCTGGAGAAAGCGTTAATGGAATGCCAGATACTTCAAGAGGAATATTTGAATTAATACCAATCCCTAATTTGGAAAGTAACTGTTCTGAATTTAAATTTTCATCATAAGTAACATTCGAAGTTGGCTCTAAAACAAAGTTAACACTATCATTCTCTAAACACCGTTCCGCTGTTAATCCTGTTATGCTATCAAAACCCTTTCCAACAGAATCGTATCGATCATCAATTTTTAAGTTTAATGCTTTCATGTCATTACTAATTAGACCTTGTTTCGCATCATTGGAACTTGCAGGGGCACTCCCCACACCTGTTGGCCCTTTTCCGCAAGAAAATAGTAAGAAAATACTTATAAATTGAATATGGATAAAGAATTTCATAAAACTCCATATATTAATTATATTAAATAAATATCGGAGTTTTTTTGAAAAAATAAATTAAAAATCAAATTAAAATGAATAAAAAAAGTTAATTTATCATATATTTAAATATCAAAAACCATCTTATTTTCCAAAATTTCCAGAAGAAAAAATAGCAAAGACGAATGTTATTATTTAAAATTTTTGTTTTTAATGACTAATTCCCTAAATAAGTTTAACAAATAAAATGTAGAGAATTGTCAACATAAAATATGTATTTTCAAACTTTTTTGAATTTATCTGCTATTATATCAACCATATCTCTTTCAATTTTTCTTGGATATTTTAGCAGAAAAACAATAAAATAATTTATTGTTATGATAACTAGCATTATGGTGGGTGAAAATGGGCATTTATTTAAATGTGTAAATGACTCTTAATATGGGGTTTCTTGCTATTATATCGACAACGGATTTGCCATTCTTATCACAATTGATGGCTTGAAATTTGATTCTTTATAAAGTATCATTTGAATGTGCCGATGGATAAGGAGCTGCTGTTGTGAATATTGAAGTTAAGGCTTATCAGGAAGGCGATAGACAGGATGTTTTATCTGAGTTTTTAAGCGGGCTAAAAGACAAGAACGACATTAAAAAAATCAGAAAACTGATCAGGATGTTGCAACTTCAGGGAAGAGAATTGGGCTCACCAGCTTCTAAATTTTTAGGGGATGGGGTCTACGAATTAAGGGATCTTAGCGGTGGATTTCGTATTTACTATACGTTTATCGATAACACTTTAACAGTGATATTGATTGTAGGGAATAAAGCTACACAAAAAACAGATATTGAAAGAGCGAAAGCGCGCAGGAATAAACTATTGAAGGAGGGCATTCATGACTATACGACTTAAAAAAATTGATGATGTCTTTAAAAAATATCTTTCAGACGAAGAGATCGCAGAGGCAGATAAAGAAGCAGAAGGAGAGCTTCAAGCTCTAAAGCTTCTCCAAGAAGATGTCTCGAAATTTGCTTCACAAGTAATGGTTAAAAATGAATTAGGATTTAGAGCCTTTGCAAAAGAGCATGATTTAAGCTTATCCATGGCTTCAAAAATTATTAAAGGCGAAGGCAACTTAACATTAGAAACCATTGCTCATATTGCGTTTTGTAACGGAAAAAAAGCCCATATTGTTTTTACTGATTAAAAAAGCTCCAATTCGAATTTGCTTCAAATTCAATTGCAGTCAATTGATTGCTAAAAATTTTAAAAAAATTACATAACAAAATAAAAAAGCCCCAGGCAGAGCGCGGGGCTATCTCTTTCTGTTCTTGGCAGATGAGCTATCAAATAAAATACCTACATAGAGTTACCCAACTTGTAGTGTTACCTCTGGAGCCAGAGGCGAGCTATTCGTGAACCTTCAGCCTTCCTGAACCTAAATTTTATTTTTAGATCTCCGGCCTAGCCCAGTAAGACCTTAAAATATTTCATGCGAGACCAAAAATCAAATTTTTCTTAGCAGTCAATTGACTGCATAAATGTAAATATTTGCTTTATCAAGAAGAAATTGACAAAGGTGCAATAAATTACCTTCGAATAAGCTTATTTTAAAATATATTAAATAATATAATTAAAAATAAACCTTTTTATATTGCGAAATTAATGTGCAAAAATGCAGATAATAATTCAAAGAATGATATTGCAAATATTTATGACATGCTTTGTATTATTTGGCCTGGTTCAAAAAATGTAATTGAATTTCATAACCCAACTGAATATTTATTGATTTTGGTTGGTATCCTTGCTGGAATTGAAAGTTTATCAAAGTTTATACTTACAAAATTTTTATTAATGGATGAATTAAAAATAACTAGGAGTGATTATTTTTGGATCTGCTTTGTAATTATATATATTTCTTTTACTTTAGTAAAAATCAATGGTGTTATAAATATTCGATCAAAAAATGAATCTAAAAGTGATACAAAAAAAGAATTATCTAATTTCTTTATAGTATCGCTATTTAAACCTATTTTTATTGTATCTACAATTATAAAAAAAGCTTTATTTTTTCACATTTTTAAAATTATTTTTATATTTCTTTGTTGGATTTGTAAAAAAGTATGCACTTGTTCTAATAATGAGAAAAATTATACAGATGAACAAAAAGGAAAAAATTTGAAGTGGATAGAAAAAATTAAAGAATTTCTAGATGATAATAATTCAGAAGAAATTTTTTATGACTTATTTGATTACCCAAAAGAATGGGGCGATAAAGAAAAATATTATAGTAAAGTTTTAAGATTCGCTACATATAAAGAAGGAAAAAAAGTATCCTTTGATATCAGAAAAAGAAAAGAAGATTCAAAATATTTAATTAGGTACACAACATTAGAAGATCTTCAAAACCCTGATAAGTATGGTACAGTTAAAGAATATGATGAAAGTATGGACTTAGAAAATCCAAGGAATAAAGAAAAGAAAATTCCAATTAAAGAATTTAATAAAGTATTCAAAGATTAAATCCCCCCCTCTTATAAAGTCAAAAAATTAAACTCAATTTATAAAAATAAAATCATATACTTAACTGTATAAAATAGAAATGGGGATTTTTAGCTAAGTTGACAATATTTTTTGTATTAGAGCTTTTTTTCAAGCCTGGCCTTTTTTAAATTCACATTCAAATTCTGTAAAAAATCTTTTTAATTCAACTTCCGTATCACCTTCTTTTTTTATCAAAATAAATGGTTTTGAGTTTTTAAGAATATCTTGTGCTGATTCAAATGTAGATGAAGCGGCTAGTGTTGATAAAGAGATAATTTCATAGGTTATTTGATTTGTCATTTGCGAGCCTCCTTGATTGATGAATGAGTCCCTTCAAACAAGTTCTATCAAATTCAAAACTTCTAAATCAAGAGTTGATTACTGTTTAATATTATAAAAAAAATGACATATTTGGATTATGTGCAAGAATCACCGAAAATGAATACCAAGGCTGACTTATTATTGAGTTTAATAGGTATCTTTTCATTTGAGTGATTTATGATAACTAGCTCCTGATATAGTATCAACTTAGAAATTTATGTTTTTCTCTTCAAGAAGGTTTATAACCTTACATGCATATTCCTATTTAAATATAAACTAGACGAGCAATTGGAATTTGTATTATACTAAACTTAAACAAGCTTTAATGAAAAGGAATGGGTGAATGAAAAAATGTTTATTTGTAATTATCATTATATTTAAAGGATGTGTGTCTTTTCCAACAAGTAATGGTAAACCCCCAAAAATATTTTGTATAACCAATAACATGCTTTCTTCTTATAAAGTAAATTATCCTTCAGGAGAAAGAAAGGAAGGAGTAGTTGAATCTACAAATGATCAGTTCCGAAGAGGTGATATTTACTATGAAGATGACAATAGCATGAAATTAGAAGTTGGTAAAAAATATAATATTCCAACATTTACTGAAGAAGTTGAAAATAATTTTCATGTCTTTGAAATTCATCTTATTGAAGCTCCTCTTTCAAATGTTTATATTTCTTCAAATTATATTTCATTTAATATTAATAGCACAATAAAGTACCCTTATTTAGAATTAATAACAAAAAATAGTGATAAATGTTTTATAATTGAAAAAAAGATATCTAGTGATAAGACAATGGATATTTATTTTGTAAATTTTAATAAACCAATATTTAGTTACAGTTACAAAATATCAGTGCCTAATTGTTATAAATATAAGAAAAACACGAGAAGAATTATTTCAGAAAATTCATCATCATCATCTTCCTCGTCTTCTGTTTATGCAAATCAGGTCAATCAATATGGTTTTGTGTCTGGATTTGGAGGTTCATCTCAATATGAAAATGGTAAAACATATAAGTTTGATACGGAAGAAATTTCATTATGTAAATAAAGTTGAGTTTGTGTGTATTTCGCTCAATCCGAACGGCGATTTCGGGTAATCCGACCGCTTAAAAATAATATAGCTTTTCATCCTTTGTAAAAGTTAATTAAAGCTTCTAGCTGGCCGCCTGAGGCTTTCTTTTTTTTATGTAATCAATTTTAAATTTTTTTCTTCTTTTTTAATAATCTTAATTTGCTTCTGCAAATCTTTCTTAACTAAACTAATATATTTAATATTTGTATTGTAGCATATCTCTTGCCATCCTCCATTATTTTGTACAACTTTCCATCCAAGTTCTCCTACAAATTCTTTTGCTTCTTCATTTTTATAAGCTCCAAATAATTGCATGCCTCTAACAATTCGTTCAGCAATTTGCAAACTTGGTTCTGCTTTGAATGCTGCTAGTTATAGTAAAATAATCTAAAATAGATCTTATAATAGGTTCAAAGCTTCAAGGTAGTAATTTAAAAATTACTGAAGTAACTGATTTTAAAATTATAAATGATTGACTTAACTCTTCTTTGTAAATGTAAGTTCAAGATCACATTTAATATATTCGACTATTTCTGCCATTATCATAAGTGATATATATTCAGTTTTATCCATAAATTTATTAAAATCAATTTTGGGAAAATCAAGATTTTTAAAGAATTCTTTTGAAATAATATAATTTTTTTTATGGATTCCCATTTATGAACCATATCTTCATCTAGTTCACAATTTACATAAGATATATCAATTATTTCATATTATACGATTCATATTTAATCTTGAATCAGTTTATAAAATTCATAAATTTTTTTTCAAATTATTCATTTTTCTCTTTAGGTTCATCTTTAGTGGAAAGATTTTGATTTTCTGATTCATCAAAAACTATTGGCTGCGCAAACGCATTAAGCATCCATTCAAATATTTCCATTAGTTTATCTTTTAGTTTTTCAGGATTCGTTTCGTTAATATATATCTGAGCTTCAGCAGGATTTTCAGTGAAACTTACTTTAGTATAATAGCATTCATGAACAGCTAAACGTAATTCATTTACCGAATAAACAAGTCTATAATTCCAACGAGAACTCAATTTATCATAAAATTTCTTTTTTTCTTCCATAGATAATTCACATAATAACTCTAAAAACATTTTCTTATCATAAGTAACCTGTCTTTTATTATCTATATCATATAAAAGACATCCTTCAATTTCTCCTTTATCTAAAGTGTTAATTGGAATATCCTTTAAATAAAAGAATAAATTATGGCTATTTTTCAAAGAATATATCTTGGCATTCTCCAGTAAAGTTAATTTATGCACGCGATCCTTATTCTTTTGAATTTCATATGGAGTTATTCCAAAAGGAGAAAATGATTCTTTATGCCATTCTTTTAAACATTTTGTTGAAGGAAGTGAGCCATCTTCAAAACAAACCACACTATCGATACCACAATGTGGACAGAGAGCTGTTTTTTCTTCATCTACATATTCATTTATTTCTGAAGTCTTAAATGTTTTAAAGCAAAAATAGCAAGAACAATTTTCATATTTAATTAGAATATGTTTGTTTTTGAAAGATAAACACCCTTGTTTTGACATATTAAAAATCCCTTATTTCTATTTCTCTCTATTGATTCCATCTCTCAAAGGAAATGTAAAAACTTTAAGAGATACACTGCTGCAAATCGAGAAGGCTATTTGCAATTATCCACATACAAGGGAGCCATAGAATAAGCTTCAGTTTTCAAAACAGTAACTTTACTGCCTCTTGTAGCGGCTAGCTTTAATCCGAGGCTAAGGATCACAATCAAAGACAAATTGGGCTCAAATATACTGCGAATATAAAATCCTTCGAGATCACATTAAATACGAATGAATTTATCTTTTAAAATAAATATCTTTAACTATAATCAAAAATACTTGTTTTAAATCAGAAAAATCCTAAACAAGAAATCAATTTTATTAATTATTTTTCATTAGCAATTAAATTGAGTCCTTACATGTAAGCATTTTGGGAAAAAATGAAGTTAATATTGAAAAAGAACCGCCTCTGATCCTATTTTTCTGAGCCTAAAAACAAATAAAACCCTAATTTAATCATAAAACTAAATTAGGGTCTAGCATATCAAAGCTTTTATTCACTGCAAGTCTGAGCACAACATTAAATCCAAGCGAGGATAAAATTAAAATTCTCATTGGAGTTTTTTACATCCAATTCGGAAAAAAGTATCTAAAACTTAAATGATATTTTTATAAGTTTTAATTTCTGGAAAACCTGTTTGCATAATGTCTTTCACAGCATGAAAAAATTGGTTCATATGTGCTGAGCTTAAGTGAGCCTGTAAATGTTCTTCAGACTCCCATTGTTCATATAATGTAAACTCACTTTTATCATCTAAAGACTCGTGAAGAATATAACAATAAGCTCCTTCTTCATTAAGAGTTAATGGAACAATTTTGGCCATTTCTTCCTTAAAAAATTGCTCATTACCTGGAATTACTTTAACTTTTGCAAAAACAGCTAAAATTTCTTTTCCAGGTTTTGCAACATTATAAATATCACTTAAAACTGTATTGTTTGTCATTGGATAAATCCTTTAATTAAAAAAATCAAAAATCTGAAAAATCATAAAAACAGGACTTTTCATTAATGTGAACTTACCATTTTAATTTTTGATCACAATACGCAATAAATGAATTGATTGTTAACTTTTTTTATACAATTGAATCTCAATTCTATTATCAAAGATAAAAGCCTACCTACGAATGACACCTAATGAGGTATGATTTGGCAATAAGACTGTTTCAGGTAACATAATAGATCCTGGATTTGTTACAGAGTTGCATCCCGTTTGTGCCCTATTTCCTAAGATTGCTCCGAATTTTTTAAGTCCTGTGTCTACTTTTTTATTATCTAATGCAATAATAATATTTTTATGATTCATTTTTAAATTTGCAAGTTTTGTACCTGCTCCTAAATTGCAATCATAACCTAGTATGGAATCTCCTACATAATTAAAATGTGCTGCTTTAGCAAATGGCAAAAGAATGGAACCTTTGCATTCCGTAGTATGACCGACTACAGCGCCTTCAGAAATATACACTGAGCCCCTAACATAAGCTCCATGACGCACAATGGCATTAGGGCCAATAAAGGTTGGTCCCGAGATATATGCTCCAGGTTCTACTACGGCCCCTTCACATATAACGATTTGTTCTTTATTTTCTAAATATGCCTGATCACTTACTTTACCTTTTATTCTATCATTTTTATCAATTTTATTTATACAATTTTCAACAAATTGAGTTAAAGGTTTTCCTAATGCTCTCCAAGGAAATTCGCTTTGTAGTAAAAATTCTTGCAAATCCTTTGCAATTTTTAACTCTTCTGCACGCTTTAATTCAAAAAGAATTTCATTTGTAATAAATTTAGATTCGATTGAAATTCGATTCATAGTAATTCCTCCTTTAAAGAAAACGAACACAGACAATCTTACTTTATTATAAGAAGATAAGCCCTCCAAGAAATTAAATGATCCTTTGATAAAATAGCTTAAGGTAAGACATTATATACCGAAATGAATATTGATGCCTGAATTTTAAGCAGACATCAATTATATATTCAGCTAAAAGGCGTGAATTGAAATGTTTGATAAAAATGATTTTAAAGAAAAATTTAGATGCTGGTCTGAAATGAATGTAGACGCAACTCTTGATGAAGCAAAATCCTTTTGTGATATTTTAATCCCATTTGAATATAAAGAATCTTACTCCTGGCTTGAAGAACAGTCTTTAGCTTGGTTTATTTGGAAAAAAGATATGAAAGAAAAACAGCTTGTTAATTTAGCAAATAGCGAACATGAAATCGAAAGTTTTGAAACAGATAGAAATATTATGTAATTTTTTTAAACAATACAGTTTATATTAACATTTTTAAAAGTATAAAGAAGTTTCATTTTGTAAAAATCTTTTTCTGAATAAAAATAAAAATCGCTATTTCTTTTTGCCATTCTTAAATTGTCATCTGAAAAAGCCTGAGTTAAAAATAAATGTCGTTGAAGACAAGAAGCTTTTCTTCTAATTTCTTTTTTTACACTTATTTCTTTTAATTTACACTCTGAATTATGAGTTAAATTCAATATAATTAACAAAAAAATAAGAGTAATATTTAAATTAGATTTAATCATTTTTCACCTATATCCAAATACCATCGACTTAAGAACAATATGAATAGCCTTAATTTCAAAAAATGTCAAACAATATTAATATATTAAAAATTTTTTATTATGCTCGTAGTATATTTTTTCTTAAATTTGATAGATAATTTTTTGCTCTGTTGTTTACTTTAGAAAAATCATAATAAGTAGAATCCCAATCATAGGAAAAAGCCTCTTTTAAATGTCTAAATGCTAAACATTCAGCCTCTCTATATAAAGAATGTGTATGAGGTAAAAATCGATTTCCTTGAAAAACCTCATCACAAATTTGATGTAAATTCTTCCAATTTTTATTTATTTTTTGATGACTACTTTCAGAGTTCCAATGCATTAGACATAAAAACCTATCAATTTCTCCCAATGTCTCAATTTCAAGAGTAGACACATTTGAGTTTAAAGTAACTATATCCGTAATTAACTTAAAGTGACTAATTTCTTCTGAAACAACAGCTAAAGAATTTAATGAAACAATATCATTATTTTCAAAATCAAAAACAATTTTTTTGCCAAACTGTATTCCAATAAAAAATTCATTATTTTCTGAATTTTCTTCAAACAATGTTTGTCCACAATTTTCAGGAATATTATTTGAAGGAGGTAATACATAATTATCTATTGGATCAGTGTTAACAAAAGAGTAGTATTTCGACATAATTTTAATTAAATCATCACAGCCTAAAAAAAATTTTTTATGATTCATTTTAAACATCATAATTTTTTAGACCTTGCGCGTAGATACCTTAATGGGATTTACTCCTCTGTGAAATAATTCTTTTTCTAATTTAGGACTAGCTGTATTTAACCAAGCATCATATAAACTTAATATAGTTCTTTCATTATTTTGATTTGTAGTTTGCTCAGAAATATCTAATAAAATATCAACAGCTACAGTAAAATTTTTACTCATTTCATAATATATAGTTGACATTGTTTCTTGATAAGTATTTTTTCCTTTTAATAAATTAGATAATTCATTATAAGCAGACTCACCCATTGTTACGTAATATCTTATATCAAAACTTTTTCTATTAAAATATTCTTGAAAAAATCCAGAAAAATAAAGAGCTGTATCAGCTAATTTTTTATAGAGAGCAATTTTTTCGGAGTGAGAACTTTCTAATGCTTTTTTTAATATTAGTGCTAGACAGTCTTCATTGCTATCTGAGTCAGAAGCCCTTAAATAACCACATAAAAGATTAACAATATAAAATTCAACATTTTCTGTTAATTTTAATCTTTGGCGTTCTTGAGCTTCAACAACCATTTCATGAAAAAACTGTGTAGGATTTACTTCTGTCATCCAAAGCGTACTTAAATCCGACTTGGAGCCCATTTTTGCCTCCAACTAACATAATGAAATGACTATAAAGATCTTAAAATAAGACAATTCAATAGTCAATTACGGTCCTATTCCCTTTTCGTCAGAATAAATTAACAGTTAAAGTTTTTTTTAGATTTGTTTCTCTTGATTGTGTTTTCTCATATTGATAAGCCTTTGAAAGGTGAATCGATTACTCATACTTTTAATTGAGTTTGGAGCATTTAACATTGTCAAATTTAAAAAATCTAGATAAATCTGATATCCTTTCTTATACAGAAGATACTCCTGTTTTAATGGAAAGTAGAAAAAACGATCATATTCAAATTTGTAAAGACAAAGATGTAGAATCTAAATGTGATATTTTTTCGAAAATTCGGTTTTATCCTGAAGCATTACCTGAATTTAACTTAACTGACGTTGAAATGAAACAATCCTTTTTTGGCAAAACGTTTGACCTTCCTCTATTAATTACAGGAATGACGGGTGGAGTTGAAAAAGGCCAAGAAATTAATGAAGCTCTTGCTGCTGCCGCAGAAAAATATAATATTCCTATGGGTTTAGGCTCTCAAAAAATAATGATAAAAGATCCTAAATATAAAAAACTTTTTAATGTAAGAAAAGTGGCACCAAATTTATTTATTATTGGTAATTTGGGGGCCGTTAGTCTGAATTATGGCATAAAACTTGATGACATTAAAAGACTGGTAGATGATTTAGAGCTCAACGCTTTTGCACTTCATTTAAACGCCCTTCAGGAAAGTATCCAACCCGAAGGTGAGAGAAATTTCGCAAATTTACTCTCTAAAATTGAATTGATTGCAAAAAGCTTGCAAGTTCCTTTACTTATTAAAGAAGTTGGCTCAGGAATGTCACCTTCTACATTTCAAAAACTTGTATCTGTTGGAGTTTCTGGTGTAGATATTGGCGGCAAAGGGGGCACTAGTTGGGGCTATATTGAGGGGTTACGCTCAAACAAAGAAGGGCAACGGTTAGGAGAACTTTTTAAAAATTGGGGTATCCCAACTGACGAGTCTCTTATCCTTTGTTCTAGACGTAACAAAGAACTTGGATACAATATACCTTTAGTTGCAACAGGGGGCATCAGAAATGGTCTTCATGTAGCAAAAGCTGTCGCTGCAGGAGCAACAATGGCAGGAGTTGGTTTGCCTTTATTTAGAGCTGCCATTTCTCCTGAAAAAGGGGAAACTGCATTGGAATCCGTTGAAAAAGAGATTTCCTTTTTTAAAAAATCTCTTTCTATCGCAATGTTTTGCTCTGGTGCACAAAAGCTATCAGAATTAAGTTCTCGCGTTGTGCGAGAAGCACTATAAGCTAAAGGTAACAAAGATGGTAAAAGACAATCAACAAGTCCTATCTCGCTCTTCTACAATACAACCAGATATTGTACAAAAGACAATTCCATTTCAGCATAATCAGCAATCTTTAGCATCTAGTCGCATACCTAATTTTGCTCAAATGAATTCAAAACAACGCTGCCAAGCCCTTGTATCAAGAAATATTATTTCACATAATGATTCTCAAGCTCTAAACAACTCAGGCGCATTAAGTATTGAGCAAGCAGAAAAATTTATTGAAAATTGTATTGGTGGCTTTACTCTTCCCTTAGGAATTGCCACTAATTTTTTGATAGATGGTCAAGAAATTTTTATTCCAATGGCTGTTGAAGAATCTAGTGTGGTTGCAGCAGCAAGCTTTGGTGCAAAATTAGCAAGAACTTGTGGTGGCTTTTTTTCAGAACCAACTGAAACCATAGCAACTTGCCAAATACAATTTATTATTGATCCAAAAATAAATATTTACTCTATTTTTCATGAATTCTTAAGAGAAAAATTATTTGAATTAGCTCAAAATTGTCACCCACGCCTTGTTCAAAGAGGTGGTGGAGTAAAAAGCATTGAGCTTCGTGCTCTCTCCAAACCTGGGTATTATGTTTTTCATGTAAATGTGGATACTTGTGAAGCTATGGGTGCAAACATTGTAAACTCAATTGCAGAAGAAATGGGTAGAAAACTTCCCGAATTATTGCCATGCACAGTAGGTTCAAAAATTTTAACAAATTTAACAACCCATCGCATCACAAAAGTAAAATGTGAAATTGAGTTTTCTGCATTAGAACGCGAAAATTATTCTGGCGAAGAAGCAGCAAGACGCATTTGTTCTGTTTGGGAATTTGCTGATCTCGATCCCTTTCGTGCGACAACACATAACAAAGGCATCATGAATGGCATTGACCCTGTGGTGATTGCTACAGGAAATGATTGGCGTGCTGTGGAAGCAGGTTGTCATGCTTATGCTTCTTTATCCGGAACTTATAAACCACTTACAAAGTGGTTTATAAATAAAAATAAACGACTTCAAGGTGAAATTGCTTTGCCAATCGCAGTAGGAACTGTTGGTGGTGTTACAAAACTTCATCCGACAGCAACTTCATGTTTAAATTTATTAGGGACACCATCTGCTTCTCGATTATCTGCCATAATTGCTAGTGTAGGACTTGCCCAAAATTTATCTGCCATTCGTGCTTTAGGATGTGAAGGAATTCAAAAAGGCCACATGGCATTACATGAAAAAAATCTAGAAATGATGCGTCAATATGATCACCTTCCAAGTATTTCGGTTGTCGAAAACCAAAATACTGGAAATTAAAGAAGCAAATTAATGAATCAAGTTTATTTATGTATTCCTGCAAAAGCCATACTTTTTGGGGAATATGGTGTTTTATATGGTGGCAAGGCTGTAGCTGTTACTTTTTTTGATCATTGTTTTAATATATCCTTAAAAATAAAAAGACTTGAAGAGAATTCTAGTATCAAAATTAAAAGTGATTTTTTTTCTAATCAAAACATTCAATTTTCAATTCATGATAACAATGAAAACAAAAGTAATGATCCAAATATTTTTTTCTTTTCAAATTTAATTAAACCATGGAATTCTTATTTAGAAAATTGTGAACTTAATATTGAAATTCAAAAATCATTTTCTCCGTCCCTAGGTTTTGGTTCTTCTTCTGCACTTATTGCGGGTATTTCTGCAGGATTATGGCAGCTTATTTATCAAAACAAAGAATATTTAAATCAAATTGAATTTTGGAATAATGTAAAACAGTCCATTCAAAACATCCAAGGAGGAGGCAGCGGCTACGATGTAGCTGTTCAATTAGCTGCAATTGAAAATGATGAAACAAATAAAAAAACAAAATTTTGGATTTTTCAAAACAATTTGAACTCTATTATTCCAAATATTTATCCTTATATACCAAAAATAAATTTAAATAGATTAGGCTGTTTTATTTCTACAAATATATACTCTAATACAACAAAAGCTCTTCATAAATTTCAAAATGATAAAGAAAAATTACTATTTGCAAATAGCCACTCCAAAATATGTGAAACTTTTTTAGAATTAAAAACCATAAATGACCTTCAATTAATAATGAAAAATTCACTAGAAATAGCCTGTTCGCAGAAAATTCTCCCTTTACATAACAAAAAATTTAATGACTTAATTTCTATATTTAATTCAAAACAAATTGCATATAAATCGATGGGTGCAGGTCACGGTGACTGTTTATGGGTTCTTTTAAATAAATATAAATTAAAAACAGAATGCCAAATATCTGAATCTGATATTCCTTTTGCTTTTGAAACTATTGGGACAGAAAATGAATAATACATTAATTAAAGATATTCCTGCTGAACTTGAAAGACTGCAAAATAAATTATTAGAGTTAAGAAAACAAGGAAAACTATTTATTCAAAATGGTGATGTGGGCTATTCTAGTGCTCCGAGCAATATTGCTCTTCTTAAATATTGGGGTAAAGAAACAAATAGAGAGCAAATACCATTAAATTCAAGTTTAAGTTATACAATTGGAGGTTTTCGCTCTTTCACTAAAGTAACTGCATTAGGACGCTTTTTACCTAATGAAGAAAAGACAGTTAGTTATTTTAAAAATAAATTATTTTTAGACGAAAATTCAAAAGAAAATAAACTCCCCCCAAAAATGGATCGTTTAATTCGTTCCATTTTATTTCCTTTTGCTGATGAAATATCAATTGAAATTAATAGTCATAATAACTTTCCCACAGCTTGCGGTATTGCATCTAGTGCCTCGGGATATGCTGCTTTAGTTGGAGCCATAGCTGATTTATTGCAATTGGAAAAACATTTTTCAAAGTTAGAGCTTTTATTTTGGCTTTCAGAATGGGCCAGGTTGGGAAGTGGTTCTGCAACAAGAAGTGTATTTACAAGCGAAGAAGAATCTTTTGTAAAATGGGAAGCCCCCATTTTAAATAAAAATAAATTTACAAACACAAGCAGTGTTAAATTCCATCCCAAATGGCGTCAACTTCAGCACTCTGTTTTTATTCTTAACAGCAGTGAAAAACAGACATCAAGTTCTGATGGACATAAATATGCCCAAACTTCACCTTTAAATATAATAAGAACATCTGGTATTTCTCATAAATTAAAATTACTACAAAAAGCTTTATTAGAATTTGACTTCGAATGCGTCCAATCTCTAACTGAAGAAGATGCTTATTCTATGCACGCTGTAATGCAAACGGGTGAACCTAAAGCTTGCTATTTAACAAATGAAGTTTCAAATCTTATTGGTTTATTTATACAACTTCGAAATGAGTACGATGTTAAAGCCTTTTGGACATTAGATGCAGGTCCTAATATTCATATTTTATATATGCCTGAAGCAAAAATAATGTTGCAAAAATTTCATGAAATATCTCAAACAATGATTGAACGAGAAATTAAAATACTTACAAATTCTTTCAATGAAGGTTTATTAATTGGAAAAAATTCTTTTAATAGAGTAAAAAATATAAATACTCTGGAAAGTTATTTAAAATGAATTTAAATAATAATATTCTTTCTAAAGTAACAATAAGTGCGAATGCAGGTGGAAAAGCTATATTAATTGGCGAACATTCTGTTGTTTATGGACATAAAGCAATAGCTATGGCGCTTCCAGATGTCCGACTTCAAATGAAATTATGCGCACCTGATATTCCTCTAGAATCTTGGGATCATGCTTGGAGTACTATTGTTAAAGGAAAAAAATACGAGCCCGAAATTCATATTAAAAAACTCCTCATAAAAGCTTTTGAAAAAGCACTTTCTTTATGTAAAGTTACAGATAATATTTATGAATATACTCCACAAATTATTTTAGTTCAGTCTGAAATACCTTTAGGAGGAGGAATGGGAGGAAGTGCAGCCATAAGCACTTGTTTCCTTAAAATAGCGGCTCAAATTGCCTTACAAAAGAATATCATGAATGAAGAAATCACAATTGAAAAACAAATTGAATTTGCAAATGAAATAGATTGTTTATTTCATTTTGGAAAAGCAAGCGGCTTAGATGTAACCGCTGTTGCAAGTGATGGAATGATTGAATTTACAAAAGGCGAAAAACATAAATACATTCAAAATGAAAAAGAATTTTGGCTTGCTCTCATCGACTCCCAAGAACGAAGTGAAACCTCTCTTATGGTTAAAAAAGTTGCCTTAAAACTTGAAGAAAATAACATAATGGCGAAAGACGCTTTAGATCAACTTGGAAAACTAGCGAATGATTGTGTTCAAAATTTAACTTCAGGAAATTTAAATGCTTTAGCAAAAAATTTAAATTGTGCTCAAGATTATTTAAACATTTTAGGAGTATCAACTCATAAAATAAATAACATAGTAGACGTATTAAAAAATGAAGGAGCCTTAGCCGCCAAACTCACAGGTGCTGGTGGCGGAGGATTGGTCATGGGCATTTTTGAATCACACCCAAAACAGTTATACTCTATATTTAATGAAGAATGTTTATTTATAACGAGAGTTCCTAAATATGGAAAACGAATCTGAAAATAAAATTATCAATATTTCTGTTCCCAGTACTTTGGGAAATTCATTAATCCAAAATTTAAATTCTATAGAATATCTTGCAGAATGGGCAAAAAGAGAACCCACCAATCACATTTCAGATATCATTCTTCATTTTTTATTAAGTTTTTCAAGCTTAAATACAAAAAAAAGTTACCTTTTTGATTTAAAAGAATTTCTAAATTTCACATTTACAGAAAATATGAATATTGAGTACATTAATCAAATTGATGAAAAAACCTTAATTATGTGGCATGACCACTTAACAAATAAAGGTAACTTAACTCAAAAATCAATAAGAAGAAAATTAAATTCATTATCATCACTTTTAGAATTTTGTAAGAAAAGAAAATTGATTACTATAAATCCAATGATATTTATTCAAAAACCCAAACATAAAGGAGAGAGTAAAACAAATGCTTTCACTCTAGAAGAAGTAAAATCAATTTTATATCATTGCGAAAAAGAATATGAATTATTAACTCAAGAAAATTCAAATACAAAAAAATGTAAAAGTGCTCTTCTTAATTATTCTATTCTAGTTACTTTATTATCTGTCGGTATGAGAGTAAATGAACTTTGTGAACTTAAAATAAAAGACATCGAATTTGCATCCGATTTCACAAGATTACATATGACAGCTAAAGGAAATAAAGAGCATTCTCCCATTATTCACCATAAAACATCGCAAATAATCAAAAAATATATTCATGAACTGAGACCAAACGCAAAAGAAGATGATTATTTGTTTATTCGAGTTCAAAATGTAAAAAACAATACAAAATTAACTCAACCAGCTATATATAAAATGGTTATAGAATCTGCTAAAAAAGCCGGAATTGAAAAAAAAGTCAGCACTCATAGTTGCAGAGCAACTTTAGCAACCCTGCTTCATAATCAAGGTACTCCTATTGGCCAAATACAAACCTTATTAAACCATAAAGATATTACAACAACATCCATTTATATAAAAAAAGCAAATGAAATTGAAGAATCTGCAGCAATGAAACTTAATTTGTCTCACTTTCCAGACCCAAATAAATAAACATATTTTTTATTAAACGGTCTCAATGTCATCTATAAAGTCTAAAATATGTAAGGAACACTCTTCTTCAATATTTTTTCCATTTTCTGGCAGACTTCTCAAAAAAATACTTTGATGTAAATGAAATTTTGAATGAGTTACTTTATACGATTTAAAATAATGATTTTCATCTAACAATTTTTTTGCAAAAGCGTCTACTTTTTCAATTAAGTTAGAATAATCTACAGCAGTATAATTTTCATAATTATTAATAAAATCTTTTGCTGCTTCTAATATAGAATTTTTAAGTGGATCTTCAATTGGTTTTAATGGATCTAATTTAGGTGCCTCTAATTCTTTTTTAGCTTCTTTTTTTCTAGGGACAAATGGCACAACATTATCTATTTTTTCTAGCAAAATTTCTTTTTTTTCTTCATTTTCCATAAATACCTTTGAATGAAAATTTAATAGAATTCTAGTTTGAAATCCTAGCTATTTATAAAAAAATAGCGCATTTTCATTACCAAAAAGGGTTATCGGAAGAATTTTTATATAATTAAAATAATAGGGTTATTTATCAATTTATTCAATTGGTTAGGATAAAAACAATTCTAATTCACTCGAAAAGGCTTTACATTAGAATCATTTTGAATTGAATTTACGAGAGTGGAATATTGACTTTGCACCTTTGATTTACTTGGATCAAAAATTGAATTTAATAGCATGTATAAACGAATACCCGATTTTTTAATTTGTGTTTCCACAATTTGTTTTCTATTCGCTTGATACATTTTCCAACTGTCACTAAATAAAGATGTCATTCCGTTATTTTTATCATCTGGGCCTTTTAAAATTAAACCAGAATAAACATTTTTTACAGCCACTTTATAGGAATCTACTACCCATCCTTCTACAGATTGCTCTAAAGGATCTTTTGTTATTTTTGCAACCAAATTTAAAAAGTCTTTGCTGTTAACAATTTCAGTTGCATCATATTTTGTTGCTTTTTTTTCTTCGGGAGTAAAAATACCTTTTTTGGAATCTTCTGGATTATATGGAAATTGAAGATAAACGCCCAATGATCCGTCCCAAATTTTATGCATATTATTTTGTGAAGAAGAAGATCCATCTATATTCGAAAAAGAAACAACTCTCTCTAACTTAACTTTATTCCCACCTGCATCTTCAAAAGCACCATCTGTTAACGCAGCACTATGAAGAGGTTGTCCAATGTCACCAACAATATGTAATACCATTCTTAACGATATTGCTTTATTTAAATCACTTTCATTTGCTGTTACCAAAGTTTTTACAGCACTTTTTAGACAATTTACAGAATTAAATGTTTCATTTTTAACCACTTCATTTAATTTATTCATAGCAAGATCTTCATCAATTTCTTTACCAATCATATCTTTTGTTAAAGGAATATCTGTATAATGACACATAGCAAAATTGTCATTTGAATTGGTATTTTTATAGGCTTTTATACTATCTGCCCAAGAAGCTGCTGTATCAATTGTATTTGTATTTTTAGATAATTCTTCACTCCCTGGACTGGCAATGGCTATATTTAAAAGTCTATCAATTTCTTTTGCTGATTTATTTGAAATTTTACGCCCTGCAATTTCACTTATAAGTTGATGAGATTGATCCCAAAATGCATAGGAAGTGGAGCTAATAGCAAATGAACTAACAATTAAAGCTGAAATACGAACTCTATTTTTCATTATTACCTCTAAATTATATTTAAACTCAAAATAAAAAAATGATTCACAATTCTTCGTTTTTTAAACTATTTCATTTAAGATAACTCTGTCTTTTCATAAAAGACCGTTTAAGGAGATCTTACTAATGTTTCAAAAGTTTAAAATATCACTCGTTCTTTTTAATCTTTTATTTGTTATTCCAACTTTTGATATACATGCTGCTGTAGAAAAAAAAGCCGAAGTAAAAAAAGAAAAAACAGTCCGCAAAAAAAAGTTGACCAAACAGCAAAAAAACCAAAATCAGCAAAAAAACCTTGCCTTATCTGAACCCAGTGTCCCTAAAGGGGATATAGAGGTAGTCATTCTGACAAGTAAGGGGAAAATAAGACTCGACCTATTTAAAGAGAAAGACCCCCTAACGGTAAACAATTTCATACAATATGTCAAAGCAGGTTATTATAATAACACTATTTTTCATAGAATTGTAGATGGATTTATTATACAGGGAGGAGCATATGACGTTGGATTTAATGAAAAGCCACCTTTATTTGAGCCCATTAAAAATACATCTTTTAAAGGTTTAAAAAATACTTTTGGTACAATAGCTATGGCACGAAAACAAAGTTCACCAGACTCCGCTACTTCCCAATTTTTCATTAATTTATCTAATAATTCATACTTAGATTATACAAAAGAAGAAAATGGGTATGCTGTTTTTGGGAAAGTTTTGTCAGGAATGGAAATTATTCAAAAAATTGCAAAACAAAAAATCGGTCAAAGAGAAGGAATGTATAATGTACCTTTTTATACAGATGAGGCATTAATTAGTTCGGTTTATGTAGTAGAACCTCAATAAACTCTGATTCTCCTAGCTCAAATTCTAGATTTCCATTACACATGTTTGTTACTTCTTCAATTATTTCAACTTCATTTAAAACAAATATTTTTATAGAAACAATTTCAGAAAAATCAGGTTTAAGAAAAGGAATATTTTTATTTTTTATAAATTTTTCAATTCTATCCCAAAAAGAGTAATTCAACTTTAATATAAGTGATTTATGAAGAATACGTTCGATAACGCCTGAGTGTTTTATACCATTTTGAGTTGCAGAAGAATAAGCCCGAATTAAACCACCTGAACCTAGTTTTATACCACCAAAGTAACGGCTAACTACAACTGCGACATCATATAATTCATTTTTTTTTAAACACTCTAACATTGGTTTTCCAGCAGTACCTGATGGTTCACCATCATCGTTAGATCGCATACTACCAGAATAGGTTATATAGGCAGTACAATTGTGGGCTGCATCCCAGTATTGTTTCTTTATTTGAGAAAAAAAGGATTGTACTTCTTCTTCATTTTTTACTTTAACCATATTTGTAATAAATTTAGATTTTTCAATTACTATTTCACTAATTGAATTTATAAAGATAGTTTTATACAAATTTGGATTCATAAATTAAATCTTTTTTAAAAACAGAGTGACTTCTTGTTTATTATTATATAAATGCTTAGTAAACAATAATTCACAACCTTTTTGTTTAAATATACTTTTCACTTTTTGAAAGTCATCTTCAAAATCAGTTACAGAATGTACTTTTAATGTATGAATTATAATTCCTTCTTTTTTTAATAAAGAAGTTTTATCTGAACATATTTCAGCAGAAATATCAGCAGGACCATTTAAATCACAAAAAATAGAATCAAAATTTAATTTTTGATTAAAATCTCTGGCATCAATTTGAAAAAAATGCACCAAAGGATTTTTTAATAAATTTTTATCCAACTCTGCTTTATCTATTGCCCAAACTTCACAATTTCTTGATGCAATTTCATGTGTAATTCCGCCAGGAGCAGCTCCTAACTCTAACCATTTTTTAGAATTATTTACATTTATTCCATTTAATAATAATGCTTCCGTTCCTTCTACAAACTTTGAAGCCGCACGGCTCGCTATATTATCATTTGATATTCCAACATATCTACGTCCTCCGGCAAAAAAACAGCCAGAATCAATTGGAGAGCTCATCCCAGCCCAAACGCACTTTTCAGAAATAGCTACTATTAAAGTTTGAGTATTTGGGGGTTGCATGACGGGATGCTTTGTCCATTCAACTAGGAGTTTTTGTGAAGTAGCCAAAGACATTTTTTCTTTTACGACCTGTAAAATTCGTCCCCTTAAATTAGACGCTAATTTTTGATCTTTACGATCTAGAGGAAAAACAACGACATTTGAAAATTTTTTATTTTCAAACTTACTTGCAATACCTTGAGCACATTTTTCAATAAATCCTTTTTGATTTAGCTTTGTGGGCCACATATATTGGATAGGAAAGCAATATCTTGAAAATAAAGATTCTTTTATTTTCTCTCTAGTTAAGGTTTCCATTATTGAAAAAGTATGAAAATTATTCCCTAAAGATTTAAAGTCTTTTCCACCGAAAGATTCCATTCTACTTTTCCATAAAGTGAAAAAATCTTTATTTACATGGATAAGCCAATTCATAGATTCATTTTTAAGATCGTTCATTACAAATATCACCATAATTTTAATTAGTTATAGATTTACCATTAAAGGCCTTTTGATACTTTTTTGGCCATAAGGGGAATCTTTAGGCACGGGTCACTTTACACTTTCCTAGGGAGCAATCAATGAAGAAAACACAAGATTGTCACCTAAACACGCTATTTCTAATTTAAATATGATATCCTAATATCGTGCTTAAGCTCATGCAAAAAACAAAAGTAATGTAAAATTGCCTTATGCTTCCTTTGGAGAGATGAAAATGTTTCGATCAAGAAGTCCAATGGTAAGAAAAACTGATAAAATGACTTCTTTTGTTACCGTATTATCCAGATATATTATATTTTCAAGTATTTTTTGGGTTTTATTTTCTATCATTTGTTTTATGATATTATATACTCCATTTTATGGTGATAAATCTAAACTTTATTTTTTTTCATCCTTACATTTATCTATTTTATTTTTAAGTGTATTTATTGGAATATTAATTTTTTCTGCATTATTAGGCACCATTATTTCTTTGCCCTCCATTTTGATAAAGATTCTTATGAAAATAAGGGTCGAAAAAAAAAGTCGCAAAGGTCAGAAACCAGTTATTTTAATATATTTATCAACTTATTTTCCAATTCTTATTTGTATTTCATCAAACTTAATTGTATTATTAATAAGCACAAGCACCGCTCCTCAACAAATGAGAAAATGGTTTAATAATGATTTTAACTTATATAAAGTTCAATTAAAGATTTTTAATGATTTATTTGAAGTAAAAACTTCTGATATATATTCAAAATGGAAAAGTGTAGGTACAAATTTAAAAAAAGAATCTAAATTTATTTTTCTTTTACCAAGAAATCTTTTAATGTATAAAAATTCATTTATAGAAACTAGAAAAATTTTAACAAAAGAAAATAATTGGCTATTATATTCTCCCACCAAAGAAGCTTTAACAGCATCTATTTTAGGTGAAGCCTATTTTGCAGATGAAAAGCTTTTTTTACCTGCACCTATCCAAACATCAAATGATGCAAATATTGAAAACAATAAAAAAACAAAAAATTTTATTGGAATTAATGGAAAAAATTTATTGAATTTTAATAATATTTTTCATAAAGATTCCTTAAATATTCAAATCAATAATAATTGGTTTAATATTTTCTTAAATAGAATTGCTATTTCACAACCACAAATACTCTTATTCTTTAGAATAAGAATTATATCTCCAATTTTTTATGCGTGGAATTGGGACACCTTAACAAATTCTAATAGCTATTTATTATATTCATATGTCAATCAACTCTCCAAAACCGATAAAAAGAAAGAAAATTTTGTATTCTTTTTAACCGAAATGGAAGGTTCAAAAGACAATAGCTTTTTCAAGTCCATAGAATGGCCTGAAAACATCACAAAAGAAGAGTTTGAAAAAAATCTTAAAAAAATAGATTTATATTTATCAAAAGCAATTAAAGCACTAAAAGACTCTGGACAAGAAAATATCCTTGTTATGCCTTATAAACAAAACGATAATAATATTGAAAATGGAATTGGTTTTTCAAACCTTGATTTTAAAGAACAATTGTTAAATTCAGAAATAATAAATCAAGATTTTATAAACAATACCCCAATTCAAAGCTGCAATCCAATTGCTATTAATTTTAATTTAAAAAACAACAAAATAAGTAATCATCAAGTAAATTATTTTCTTTTAGATACATTAAATTCAAAATATGATAATTTTCCAATAATTAAAAAAGATTATTTACTCGCAATAAAAAATGAAATTAGATATGGTGTAATTTGTCAATCACCTAAAAAATACACTTATTTAACCTTTAAAAAAGATGATTTTTTTAACAAAGAAAAAATTTATTATAAACCTAATAATAAAAATATTTATCAACAACTTTTCATTCAATATGATAAAAAAACAAAGAAAATTGAAAATGACAATAATTTAACAACTAAAATTACAAAAAACGAGATAAATTTAAATGAATTTTTTAAACAATTTGATATTTATAAAATAAATAACGATCAGAGTATAACTTACTCAGATTTAACCGATTTTGAAAAAGAACAGTTTATTAAAGTTTATGGAGTAGAAGTAAAAGATAAATTTCAATCATATATTAATTTTTTAATTAAATAGGTTTTATAATATGCCACTTCGTTCTTCTAAATTATCTAAATGGTCTATTTATATCATAATTTCATCATTAATTTTACTTTTCTTAATAACTATTTTTTTAGTCATAGTTTATTTTTATCCCATACCAACAATAACAAATAATTTTAATACTGCTCATTTTTCAAGGCTTCTTTCTCCTTGGCCTATGTCTGCACTTGATCAAGAATTATTGGAACGTCGTCGTTTAAAAAGATACGCTAAAGGTGAACAATTAAGGCGTATGGAAAAGCAGTTACAAAGAATGGAGAATTTAAATATCCCAATTTATGACTTATTTTTAGATGCTAATGCTGAAATTTCAAATTCAAAATACATTACAGCACCCGATGATGTTTCATTTTTATGGCCTATCTTACCTGCAAAAAAAATATTTACAAATTTAACTAACCCTACAAATTCAAGAAAATCTTCTTCTGTTATTTTTCCATTAAATCATAGAAGTCAAATTACAGAAGGTGTCCTTCTAGTTGGTGGAGAAGAAATTAAAGCCACAATACCAATGGTAAAAGGAAGAAGATCTTTTAGTTTTAATTTATTTCTTTTAACACCAGGAAGTATTCGAATTAGTTTAGGACAATATGTATGGGCAAAATCTTTTACAGATGATGATGTTCAAAGGCGCATTAAATTATCTATACCTATTAATGATTCAACTGCAACATCAATTAAAATAATAAGTATATCTTCAAGTTTTTATTTATTAAATGCAAATGTAAATCATTTAGAACATTCAGGAAGATCTCCTATTCGAGTTTCTAATACAAGTAATTTTTGGTTACCTAATAATAATTATTTAGTATCAAACCAAAAAAATGATAATCAGAGCACAGAAGATGATACAAGCGCCGATACGGAAGACACAGAAGAAGAAAAAATTCTTGAGGATGTAAAACCAGAAGAAGCTAAATTAGATGAATTTAACGCAAATCAAAATTCTACAAGTAATAAACAACAACCCAAAAAGGGGGTTGAACAAGCTCAAGATCCATTAAATCAAATTGCAAATCCTCAAATATTAACGAATGATAATTATACTACAGCATTTGGATATAATATTGTTTTTTTACAGATTCCTAAAATTCCAGATTTTATCATGAAAAATAAAAAAATATTTAATAAAACAGCTCCTGCAATTTCTAATTTAATGGAACAATCTGTTGTCTTTAATAAGTCTATTTCGATATCAGATAATGCTAGTGAAAACTTTCGAAGATTTATTTTTTCTGATTCCAATTTTTTAAATTCAGATAATATTTCTATAGCAAAAGAAGAAATAAATGAAAATAAAAACAAAAATACTTATTATCAACTCCGGAAATATGGATATAATATTGTAGGAATTTCTTACCCAGAAGCTTATTATTTTAATAAAAATATATCTGATTCATCAGAATTCTCTTCAATTTATGGAAAATGGCTAGAAAGAAATGATTGGACCTTTGCAAATAAAAATTTAAAAATTGATGATAGAAATATCCCTGTAACTGGATTAGATGCTATTTTTAAAACAAATACGAAAGGAATTGCGGCGCCTTTATCTCAAAAAGATTTTCCAATAATTTCAAACTTTTTAGCAAGTGCATCTCAAAATATTGACCGTATTCCTGATTGGGGTTTAAACGAGTATATATTAATTAATAATAAAGAATCCTATATCCCTCGACTAATTGATGCATTTCAAAATTGGACTCACGAAAATCAACAATCAAGATTTTTAGCTCATTTATTAGTAGATACGGATCCGCATTTAATTCGGCCAACTATAAAAGATTTAGGAAAATCCATTGCTACTTTAGGTTTGTCTTCTTTTTTAAACCCACTTGAATTAGATGATTTAGCAAATTTAGCATACATAGATAAAGCAGTTTTACAAATTCTTGATACTTTAAAAGCTAGGAAGTTAGAAAATAGAACAATAATATTTGCATTAATCCCAATTGATAAAGGCGATAATAAAAAATCCTACTATGCGACTGGATTATACAAAATTCCTGGATTAATTCCTCAAAAAAATATTAACTTTGAAAATATAAAAATAAATAATATTGTTTCAACTATTTTAACTAATGTCGGTATTCCTTTAGATAATTCTTCACAATCAGGAAACCAATTTTCCAAAGATATTATGCTAGAAAAAATATCATTGAAAAATTATAATGAAGAAAAAGAAAATAGAATAAAAATAAAAAACAATTTTATAAAATACTCTATGATAATTAAACCTGATGAAAATAATTGTGCTCCATTTTTATGGAATTCAAAAAATGAACCTATTTTTAGTTTTCAATCAAATTTACCTATATATCAAATAATATCTGATAATCAAATTGAATTTTTTCCTTGTTCCATTAAAAATAAAAATATTCAATTAAGCTGGTATCAAAGGGGTGAAATTAAAGACTTACCTACAAGTAATATAGACGATTTTTTAGGAGGAAGTTTTTCTTATAAAAAAGATTCTACATCATTACCAACATTTTATTTTGGTAAGAGTTTAATTCCTTCTGACAATATTTCTTTTTACTTTGACTCAATGAATAAACCACAATTTGAACAAATATTTTCTGTAGAATATCAAAATTCTAGTAAATGTTTAAAATCGATCAGAGATAGTTTTATTGCTATAGATAATTTTGAGAGCAAAAATAGTGAAGATCCTGTGTTATCCAAAAAAACGAAAATTGGTTTTTTTATAACTCCATTGTAATTCTGTCCTAGGAAATTTTTTCATTTCTAGATTTTAAACTAATTCCGATAGCTGTTTTTAGAGTCACCTAAAACGGAATTGGAATTAGATTAATGGAAAAATATTTTAAAAATTGTATTTTTATATATATTGCCATTCCAATCATTTTATATACTAATTATTCTTTTTCTGAATCAATTCCTACAGATTGGAGTGGAGTACGTTCAAATGGAATGGGTGGCGCTTTTACTGCTACCGCAAACGATGAAACATCTATCTATTCAAATCCGGCTGGATTAAGTGAAACAAGAAATCCCGCTGCAAAAAGATTTGTCCACGAGCTGAAGCCATTGGATCTTGAAATTGGTGGCAATGCGCAAATGTTATCCAATATGAGTTCTGACCCAACCAACTGGGGATCAGATATGATAAGATCTGCAAAAAATAATCCAGGAAATCAATCTTATTTGTTACTTCAAAGTTTTAATGAAATTATTATGGGAGCAAAAAGATCTTTAACTATTTTAGTTGGTACTCCTATAAGAAGTGAAAATAAAATGGCTTTTATGAATACAAGTAGTCCTAATCAGGCCTACTTTGTTTCTACAACAACAGTATCAGGTGCTTTAGGAATTTCAGGTTCAACGGAAAGAGGCTTTTTTCGTTATGGTATTTCATTAAGACCGAATTATAGAGTTGATTATCAAAATCAAAATGTAGATACAACTAAGTATACAACTACAAATGATTTAGTTAACTTAGCAAATAACTCTGGTGACAAAACAACTTCTTTTGCTGTTGATGCGGGTTTTACTGCTACCGCAGCAGATTATTGGTTTCCTACTTTTGGATTTGCAATTCGCAATATCCCTACTGGTTGCGTTGATAACTACACAAATCCAATCAATCAAACTAAAGAAACAATGTGCGGTGCAACTCGAGATGGGGGTTCAACAAGTTCAGCAAATTCATCTAAAATAGATCCAACCGAATTAAGGGCTGGTGTTTCCTTAACTCCAAGAGGCAAAATTGGAAAATCAAAAGTGAATTTAAGACTATCTATTGATGCTTACCCTATTCCAATACAAATTGATGGCAGTAATTATGGAATTGATGGAATTGATACAAATAAAATAATTCACGCTGGAGCTGAATTGTTTTTTGGAAATGTTCTAATTCAGCAAGGTTTTGGTATTAGAGGTGGTTATATGGAAGGTGGACCAACCTGGGGAACTTCTTTTAATTTGGCATTTTTATCTATTGAATACTCTTCTTATTTAGTAAGTGATACCCTTCCATTGCCTAATGGAACCGTAAATAAGTTTGTTGAAAGAAGACACTTGCTAGGAATCTCCTATCACTGGTAACATCCCACTCAATGTACTGCATTTAAAAAAAATGCAAATCCATTTTACAAAATTATCGTATTAAAAGGAAATGAACTTGAAAAAGAAAATACCAATTCGACTCTGTTTGAGTATGAGTTTTGTTTTATTATTTGCTAGCTGTACTACTTCAAAAAGTAGCAAAGAAAATGTAAGTATTGTAAATCCTCCTATCGTTTCTCCAACACCATCTGTTGTTCCTCCAAATAGTCACAAAAATCCTGTAAATAAAGATAAAGATTTAAGAGATATTCTAAATAAAATTAATGAAATTGAGCAACAGTTTTTATCTCAAAATTGCACAGAAGTATTAGATAAAGCAAAATCATTAGAAACTTATTCTAAGAAAATTAATTTTAGTTCTTTTCCCCCTCTAACTGAAGCAGCAATTTATATTTGTGATGCAAGAGCGGGAATGGACAATCCAACAAGAGTCCAAAAAGCCATTTCTGTTATAAATAGTTTGCCATTACGTTATCCTGTTATTCATGAAGCTTGGCTTCACAATACTCTGGCAGACTTTTATTTTGCTTTAGGCGATAAACAAAATGCATTAATTGAGAAAAAAGCAGCTCGTGATCTGATTTTAGCTCAACAACAAGATATTTCCTCATTGAATAATCAAATTTTACAACTCAACCCTTCTGAACAAGGAATTCAACCTAATAATTCAGGATCGTCTGTAACGAATGAATCCAATCCAAATAATATGAATCAAGATCAAATCGCTATTTCAGCAACTCAAATGTTAAATAATGATTCTCCAGAACAGGCAATTGCTCTTATAGACACAATACCAATGAACCAAAGAAGCGATAATTTAAAACGCATTCGTTCCGACTCCGTAAATGCTCTTGTCATGAACCTAAGATATAAAGTAAGAGCACTATTTGTTAGATCTTCACAGCAAACAGGTACCGCACGAAAGGATACCTTGAAACAAAGTGAACAAATTTTACAAGGAATACTCAAAAATTATCCTGAATATTCAGACATGGCAGCAGTTCAAAATAATTTGAAACAAGTTCAACGTGAATTAGCAAAACCCTAAAGGATTGAACAATGATAGAAGAAACTCTTAAAGACTTGAGTTCTAAAACTTTTTATCCACTAAATGATTGTTTTGATAAAATTTCAAGCTGGTTAAAAGACGAAAGTATTTCAAAAGAAGATAAAGAAGAAATTCTCATTCTCATAAAAAACAAAGAAATATCCGAATTAAGAGACCGTTTTTACCGTGACCTTGAATTTGGAACAGGCGGAATTCGTGGTGTTATGGGAATGGGGGCAAACCGCTTAAATAAATATGTTCTTAGACGTGCTGTTCAAGGAGTTGCGAATTACATTATAAGATGCGGTGAAAATGCTAAAAAACGCGGTGTAGCTATAGCTTATGACTCCAGAAACAACTCAAGTGTCTTTGGGCAAGAAGTAGCTTGTGTTCTTGCTGCAAATGGTATTCGTTCCTATATTTTTCCAACCCTACAAACAACCCCTTCTCTTTCTTACGCCATACGAAAATTAGGTTGTATTAGTGGCTTTTGTATAACAGCTAGTCATAATCCGCCTCAATATAATGGGATTAAAGTATATTGGGAAGATGGCGCACAAATTATATCACCACAAGATACAGAAATATTAAAAGAAGTTTTTTCAATTAAGTCTTTTTCTGAAACAAAACATATGGATTATTCTAAAGCACAAAGTCTTGGATTGAGTCAGTTTATCCATGATGATGTTTTGAATTGTTACTTTAAAGAAATTGAAAATCTTTGCATGGCTCCTAACTCTTCAAAAAATATAAACATTGTTTATACTCCTCTTCATGGTACAGGAAAAATTCCAACATTAAGAGCTCTTAAAACTTTTGGATATGAAAATGTCTATGTTGTTCCTGAACAAGGAGAACCTAATGGAAATTTTCCGACAGTAAAAAAACCAAACCCAGAAGAACCAGAAGCTTTGTCTCTTGCAATTAAATACGCTTCAGAAAGAAAAGCGGATTGCGTTTTTGCAACCGACCCAGACTCAGACCGTCTTGCAATTGTTACTTATGATCCTAAAATGGCTCATGGCATCATGAAACACCAAGCTGTTGGCGATTATATTTTATTAAATGGAAACCAAACAGCTGCTTTATTAATTGATTCTATTTTAAAATTTAAAAAATCCAATGGTACCTTAGAAAAATCACATAAAATTGTAAAAACCATTGTTACTTCTGACTTATTAGAAAAAATTTGTGCTGAATACGACATTGAAATTTTTAATACTTTAACTGGTTTTAAATGGATTGCTGGTTTAGTGCGTAGCTGGGAAGAAAAAAACAATAATTTTAAATATTTATTTGGAACAGAAGAAAGTTTTGGCTATATGCCTAGCAATAATGTACGTGATAAAGATGCTATTTCTGCAATGTGTCAAGCTGCAGAAATGATTTCTTTAGCAAAAGATAGTAACAAAACTTTATGTGAAAGTTTATTTGATATCTTTAAAAAGCACGGTGCATGGCAAGAAGATCTTATAAATATCGATCTTTATGGAGAAGAAGGAGCATTAAGAATTTCTAGAATAATGCATAAAATGCGTGAAAATCCTGTCATGAACTGGGGTGGCCATCAGGTTACTTCTATACTAGATTATACAGATAAAAATGTTCAAGAACGTTACCATATCCCACACTCCAATGTTCTTCAGTTTTTACTAGACGATGGCAGTAAAATATCAATGAGACCTAGCGGAACAGAACCTAAATTAAAATTCTATGTTTCCGTATGTACTAATAGCTCAAATGTTTTTGAAGGTTACAAAGAAACCCTTGAAAAAATAGCTCTGTTACGTAAAGAGATTTTACACTTTGTAGATAAAGTAAATTAAAAATAAATAACAAATTTCATTAAAAAGCCCTTATAAATTACCGAAACGTACATTTGTGAGGGCTTTTTAATGCAATCGTCAGACCAAGACGTCCTGATAAGGGATGTTTTATTATTTATTGCAGCTTTAATAGGGTTGCTATACATACTTATTATCAACATAAAAGAATCTAGAATTCGTTTTAGAAGCTTTCATAAATCAAATTCCGAAAAATCAAAATATGATTTATCTAAATTAGAGTGGTATGGTGAATTTTCTAAGTTTTATTCACTAACATTTGAAGAACCTCATTTTATATGGGAAATAAACATGTTTTCCATACGAATGATTAAAAAAGATAAAAAATTTTCTTCTTATTCTGGCTTTTCTTGGTTTGAATTTTCAAAATCACAGGCTAATACCGAAAAAATAATGGCCCCAATTTTAAGAAAAGTATTTTTAAAATATAGAACTAAATTTGAAAAAGTTCACCCCATTCATGTTTTAAGAGTTCCAAAAGAAACAGTACATTTTTATACTTGGTTGCAAAACGAAAATCATACGAATTCTGCTATTTTTAACTTTTTAGATGAAGCTTTATATATTGCTTCAGAAGCAAAAGTATACCCAAGTCTTTCTATTATTTGGGATGATGTTATTTATGTAGAAGTTGTATTACCTAATAATGTTTTAATAAAAAACTTAGAAAAAGAATTTGATTCTACTTTTGGGGCTGAATGCACTAATTTAGGTACAAATGTACATTTAAGACTGTGGATTGCATTTTCTATTGAAAAAATACCAAATTCTCTTAAAGAAAAAGAGAAAAAAATAGGAAAATTAAGTGATATAAATAAAGCTTCTTAATTTTCAAATTATAAAGTAAATGAATTATTCTTTATATAAAAATCAAGCATATTTGGATATTTTAAATTTCTTTGGCCGAAGTATAAAAAATTCTCTTGTATAAAGTGTATATCCAGAAATAAGTGCTACCTGTAAGTTCATAATTCCTTTTCCATTAACATAAACAAATATTTGTTTTTCTATTAATTCATTAACTTCTTCAAGAAGCAGAGCCAAATTCTTTAAATTCATTATCTACTACTATTATTGAAAAAGTTGCATAAGCATTTGTTGAAAAAGCGAGAGAGAATAAATATAAATAAAATTTAAAAAAATTTTTCAAAATTGTTACCTCTAATATATTTAAAAAATATTTTAATAAATAAAATAAATTTAATCTTTTAAAATTAAAAAATCTTTTGATGAAAAGATTTGATCGAATAATTAATATCTCAACTTAAGAATGTCAACAAATCTATACTTTATATAATTCCAAAAAGAAGCAATTATAATAATTAAGATTAAGTAATTTCTAATAAAATAAATTTTTTTAAATAATTCATATAATTTTTATGACTATTCATATAGCTATTTTAAAGAAACATAAACATAATCTTTATCAGGCAAATCTAATTTTGTGCAATTTTTAAAATCTAGTTTACAAATTTATCATTTTCATAATAATTTAAATTTCACAAATATCTCAAAATTAATATATAGTAGATAAAGATTAAATTTAATAGATTTTTAATTCTTTATCTATAAGCCATTTATTTGTTTAATTTAACTTAATTTGGTTGAAAAATTAGTGAAAACGTATTTCACCTTGTTCTAAATTAAAACCATTACTAACTGCTGGATAAGATAAAAATACAAATCCAGAATTATTTCTCAATTTAAAAGTAAACTGATCTAAAACTGGACTATTATAAATTGTAAATACACCTGCTTTTCCATTTCCATCATTTACTTGGAAATCCATTGCATCATCAACATCCCATCCGTTATCTTGAAATAAAGCCCAAAAATCTATTGCAGCACAAGTGTGAGGTTGAATGGTTTGATTTGCAGAGTGATCATTATTTACATCCATTTGATAGGAGTGCGTTTTAAAAACTGTTAATGGCCAATTAAAATCATTACACACATTAAAACGAGCGTCTCTATGGACCCAGGCATGAGCTTGTCCTGTAAATGCAAATTGCGCTCCAAGTAAAGTAACGGTACTTAGAATAGAACTTGCTAAAACATTTTTTTTAACAGACTTCATAAAAAAACTCCTTAAAAAGAATCGATCAACTGGCCAAAACTATTTTGGCCAGTAAGAATAAAAACAAACACAACACCAGTATCAATAAGACAAATTTATAATTCACTTTTTATAAGTAAAAACTGTTCTTGTCTTCTTTCATAATACTTAAATCAAAAAAAAATTGGATCAAGATAATTTCAAGATAATTTTTATCGATAATTTTAAGCAAAGAATTAATTCATAAATATGTTGATTATCTTTATTTTTGTAAAAAAAATATACAATAAAAAAAAGCAACCTCTAAAATTGAAAATATTGATGTCTTTTAAAAAAACAAAATGAAGTTATGGTGATTTATTTTTATTTATTTATATGCATATTTATGTAAAATTATTTTTATTTTTTATTTTAGACATATTTAATAAAAATGAATAAAAATCAAAGAGGAGATTTTGAGATCTTATTTTGCAATATAAGTTTTGCTTATTATTTTATATTAAAATATGAATTAAATGTTATAATCACAATAGCCAATAAAATGATAAAATTCATAGCATAAAATACAATTTTAGAATCAATTAGAAAAATAATTTATTTTATAAAAGTAAAAAACGATATAAAATTAGAACTAAATAATATATTAAAATTACACCAATTTAACTTTAAACATAAATCTTGATAAAATGAAATTGATTCATGGTAATCAAATTTTTTACAATGTGTTATCATTTCATTAATTTCAGTGGGATTCAGATTATTTTCAATCATTCTTTTTTCAAATTCATTTATAAAATCATTCTGACAGTTACTATCATTTAACAATGGATCTGCAATAAATAAAATTCCTTCTTTTTTTAGTTTTTTATTACACTCTTCTATAAAAATTTTTTTTCTATCATGTCTAATATGATGAAGTGCAAAACTACTAAAAATAATATCAATACTATTATCACTCATTTTATAAATAAAATCATCCATTTCATTAAGATGTAATTCTTTTTCACATTCTAATTCTTGTAAGTTTTTTGAACTCAAATTTATTGATAATTTCGTATTATCAACTCCGATATATTTTTTAATTTTAAAGTTTTTTAAAACTGAAATTATATTACTTGAATCACCGCATCCAAGATCAACAAGAGTAATATTATTATTTATTTTTTTGCAATATTCTTCTAATGTTTTTAAAAGATAAAAATGTAATTCATTATGGAAAAGAATATTTGAAGTTACAATATTTTTATATTCTGTCCATTGTTTTTCAAAATAGTTGTCATAATTTAGATTGGATTCCATTTTTTTTCCTTATTTTTTACAAAAGCAAATAAATTTTTTGGTAAATAAAATATACTTAAGATTTTAAATATTTTTTGAATTTTATCAATAATGATATGCTAAAAATTTCAATCGCTATAAATGCCTCAATAAGAAACAATTATAAAAAATATTATCTATAGAATGATAATCGGTTTTTACAAAAGATAAAAAAATTTTAAATTAAGCTCTTTCCAATTTTTTTTCCAAAGGCAATTCATCCGAATTTTGCTGATTGTATTTTGTGGCAGTATAGGTAGACCATCTTAAAGTAACTAAACTTAGAGTAAATAAACAAACATAATCATATGGTGAAGGTAAATGATTATTTCCACCAAAATTTCCAAAATAAGAAATAATTAAAATAGCAACTAGATAAAAAAGAAACCAACCCAATTCATTAAATGCTTTCATGGTTCTAGTTGATTTATAAAAAATAAAACTAAATGAAAGACCAATAAATACGGCAATACATAACTTCCAAATATTATCCCAACCACACCAATAAAGCATTAAAGAGCATACAAAAAAGGATATATTTGAAATTATATAAGGAAACGGCATTTTAAAAGGACGTGCCATATCAGGTTTTTGTTTTCGAAAAGCAAGTAAACAAATCCCCCCAATACCGTAAGTTAAAATACTTGTTGAAGACAAAAAGGCAACCATTTTTTGCCAACCCGGAAAAGGCAAAAAAGTCAGCATTCCAAAACAGAAATTTACAATAATAGTTATATAAGGGATATGATGACGATTAAGCTTAAGTAACGTTTTTGGTAAAAATCCATTTTCAGCCATTCCATATAAAATACGTGACGTTGCAGTTGTATAAATAACTGCTGTGCCTAAAGGAGACACGACTGCATCTAAAAGTAAAAGTTTAGCGATGATGCCAAGCCCTAATACTAAAGCTAAACCAACTAAAGGGCCTGCATCACCTTGAAATGATAGATTCGAAAATCCTCCTTGGGCATCTAACATTGATTTTGGAACACCAACAAGAAAGGAATATTGCAAAAGAGTGTATAAAACAAAACCTACCAAAATGGCACCTAAAATAGAAATAGGAATGTTACGTTGTGGATTTTTAACTTCTCCAGCAAGTACTAAGCCATTTTGAAACCCTGTAAAAGCAAAAGCAATACCACCAATAGCTAATGCTGAAAAAATATCATTCCAAGAATCCACAGAAGCAAAGTGAAAAGAAGGGAGAGTTGGATTTTTTGTCACAAATATAAATGCAAGAGCTGCTAAAACAGGAATTATAAATTTCCAAATAGAAATATATTTGTTCACTTCTACAATAATTTTAATTCCAAAATTATTTAAAATAACCAAAAATACCATAATAAACAGAGCACAAAAATAACCTGATAATGTAAGGCTTTGATCAGCGTTTAGTAAATTGGGCCAATATATACTTGAATATTGTAAAACAGCTTGAACTTCAATGGGAATCATCACTAAATAGGATAGCCACATAAGCCAAGAAAAAATAAAGCCTACAATTTTTCCATGAGTAAATTTAGGATAATTAGATAGCCCTCCTGAAACAGGATACATTGCTCCTAATTCGCAAAGTGGTAATGCAATAAATATCATAAATATAGTTGCAATTAACCAAGAAATTAAGGCTCCACTTCCTGCGATTTTAGCTGAATAATAAGATGTAAATAACCAACCGCTACCAACCATACCACCTGCTGAAGCAACTAAAATAGCTGTTGTGCTGATATCTCTTTTAAGTCCTTTCATTTTTAACTAAATCCTTACTTGTTAAATTTTACAAAGTAATTATCAAATTGAGGGGTTGACAGTATATTGATTTTTATTTTTTGACAATGTTTGATAAAATATTATTTACTAATTTATGAAGATGAAGAAAAAACACTTTTACAATTTAAATATTTAATTAACAAATAATGTTAATATTTATCCTATCAGTTTCGTAATTTCCTCACGAATAACTTCTTTGGCGTATTGAGGAGCTTGATCTCTTAACCATTGCTCCAGTGTTTCTTTAACAAAACTTTGGATTAATTTTTCAGATGAATTTTGCTGTTCTAATACACTTAATGAGTCATCATCTACACCTAATATAAAATCTACTTTCTTTTTAAAATCAATACTTGAAAATGGTTTTTCTATAAAATTAAAATGATCTTCTTTTTCAAAATCCATTATAGAGTCTGATTTTTCAAACATAATTAATATATTTTGATATTCCATATTTTTTTTAAATAAATTTATATTTACAAGATTGACATTTGTAATTATTAAATCAAATATTTGTGATTTTTTTTCTTTTTCAAATTTTATAATATTATCAACAATAGTAATTTCATATAAATTTACATTGGATAAAATAAGCTTAATTGCTTTATGCAAAGAGAGACTGCTTTCAAAAAATAATATTTTTTTCATACACCCATCCCATTATGAAATTTATTAATTCTAGTCCTATATTATTTTAATTTGACTCCTTGCTCAAATTATATTCTGTAGGGTAAATTTCAAATACGGTTTTACTCGCCACATCTTTGGCATACCAAGATATAAAAATATTTTGATTGGTAAAAAGTTAAGGAATAAATATGCAATCATCTGTATATGCTGGCTCATTTGATCCATGGACATATGGACATCAATTTGTACTCGACTCTGCACTAGAGGTATTTGAAAGCGTACATGTTGTCTCCGCGATCAACCCAGCAAAACAAAGTTTACTCAAACCCGAAGTCCGCGCCCGCGTGATTGCACATGCAATCGATCCTTTTATTGACTGGTGGGCTTTAGATCCCCCCTTTCGAGTGGGAGAAAAAGTGATTGTAACTTCACAAGAAGGTCTCGTTGCAGATTATGCAAAAGAAAATAATATTAGTCACCTTATTCGTGGACTTCGCTCAACATCTGACTTTGAAGCTGAGTTTAATTTATACTTTTCAAACCAAGCCATTAATCCAAAGTTACAAACCTGGGCCGTATTATGTCCCCATCACTTACTTCACTGCTCTTCCACATATGTAAAGACAGTTGTCGGCAAAGCTCATGTGAAATCGGTTGGTGCTAAATTTGTAGCACAAGCTCTCATGTTAAATTGGGTTCGTGTGATTGGACAAATTTTTGATCTCATCGAAGTTTGTTCCTCTCATCGCTTTGATATTGATTCTTCCAATTTAAACGAAACAGATTTATCTGAATGTTTGCAGCTTTTATTTTCTGCATTAGCATTTCGCATCTTAAGAATTTCTCGTTCCGTTATGGTTAAAACATCAAAATATATTGATACATTTTTAAAACAAAATGGTTCTCGGCTACGAGATGAAATTAAAGAAAATAAATATTACCCTCAAACAGAAATCAATAATCTTTGGGCAATTTTAGCAAACTGTATTGAGCAAGATGCTATTTTTCCAGATGGAATTGATTCCGGAGTCTCTTATTTACTTTCCTTATCAAAAAATTTAGGCAAGACATCTATTAAATTATTTAATGAAGATGAAGTTTATCACGCGTACGAAAATTTAAAAAAATAAGATAAAGGGTTCGAAAAATGGATGTACAAGCAACTGATTTTTTAGGTGCCTTTGATAATATAGATGAATCACAAAAATTAATTAAAGAAACAGTTCGAAAATTTGTTACTGAAAAATTTCAACCTAATATCACAGAAAACTTTGAAAAAGGTCATTTTCCAAAAGAATATATAAAAGAAATGGGAAATTTAGGGTTATTAGGCTGTAACTTAACAGGATATGGGTGCGCTGGATTAGATGAAGTATCCTATGGCCTCATCATGAAAGAACTTGAACGAGGCGATAGTGGATTAAGAAGTTTTGCAAGCGTACAAAGTAGTTTAGCCATGTATGCCATTCATGCATTTGGATCAGAAAATCAAAAAAATGAGTTTCTTCCACGCATGGCGAAAGGCGAAATTGTAGGTTGTTTTGGATTAACGGAACCTGATTTCGGATCTAACCCAGCAGGAATGAAAACATTTGCCAAAAAAGACGGAGACGATTGGATTTTAAATGGTTCAAAAACATGGATCACAAATGCTCCCATCGCAAATGTGGCTATTGTTTGGGCTCAAACAGAATCTGGAATTCGAGGTTTTCTTATTGAAAAAGGAACAAAAGGATTTTCTGCACCTGAAATCCATCATAAATTAAGTTTACGAGCCTCAATAACGGGTTCTTTATATTTTGATAATTGCAGAATTCCAAAATCAAATATGCTTGAAAAGACGATTGGCTTAAAAAATGCTTTAATGTGTTTAAATCAGGCAAGATTTGGAATTATTTTTGGCGTGTTAGGCGCTGCTGAAGATTGTTTAAACGAAGCTCTTTCCTATACAAAAGAAAGAATCATGTTTCAAAAACCCCTTGCCTCATTTCAATTAATCCAACGTAAATTAGCTATTATGGCCACAGAAATTGCTAAAGGGAATTTATTAGCCATGCAATTAGCAAAATTAAAGCACGAAAAATCCATTCAACCAGCACAAATTAGTATGGGTAAACAAAATAATGTTCAAATAGCTCTTGATTGTGCTAGAACAACTCGAGATATATTAGGAGCAAACGGGATAAGTGGTGAATACCGCTGTATGCGCCATATGTGTAATTTAGAATCTGTTTATACGTATGAAGGAACAAATGATATTCATATACTTGTAGTTGGTCAGCAGTTAACAGGAATTCCTGCTTTCGAATAATTAAAGGAAATATATTTAAATGTTAATAGATACTCATTGCCATCTTGTTTCAGATAAATTAAAAGACAATCTTCCTACACTTCTAGAAAATGCGAAAAAAGCTGGCGTACAAAAAATAATTAATATTGCTTATGATCCAGAAACTATTATTTTAGCGCAAGAGCAATTAAAAGTATCTAACATGTTATATGTTACTTTAGGTATTCAACCCCATGATGCTTCAAAATTCACAATAGAAGAAGCAGAAAAAATAAGACCCATTGCTCAAAATAATATGAGAGTCGTTGGAATTGGTGAAATTGGATTGGATGCCCATTACACTTTATCCCCTATGAATAAACAAATTGAGTGCTTTGAATATTTTTTACAAATGGCTTTGGAGTTAAAACTCCCTATTGTTGTCCATGTCCGTGAAACTCATAAAGATGTTTTAACAAGAATTATTCCCTACTCAAAACGAGGATTAATGGGAGTGATTCATTGTTTTACAGGTACCTTAGAAGAATCTAAAGAATTTCTTGATTGCGGTTTTTTTATTTCTTTTTCAGGAATTGTTACTTTTAAAAATTCAATAAGTTTACAAGAAGTAGCTAAATATGTTCCTGAAAATAAAATATTAATTGAAACAGACAGTCCTTATCTTGCGCCAACTCCACTAAGAGGTAAGATAAATGAGCCAGCGTATGTTCATCACACTTGTGATTTTATTTCAAGACTTCGCAATGTAGAATACGATTATTTTGCAAATTTAACTACCAAAAATGCGGAGTCACTCTTTTTTAGAATGCATACTCCTTCCTAGGATTTTTATTTAATGTCAAATCAACCTATTAAGCTTCCTATTGATGATCTCATTCCCGATATTATCAATCATATTAAAACAGAAAAATCTTTAATACTTCAAGCAACTCCAGGCGCAGGAAAAACAACAAGAGTCCCTCCTGCTTTATTAAACTTATTTGATGGAAAAATTTTGGTTTTAGAACCAAGAAGATTAGCTACAAAACTATCTGCAGAAAGAGTTTCGCAAGAATTAAATGAAAAGTGTGGAGAAACCGTTGGATATCAAGTACGCTTTGATAAAGTGGAAAGCTCTAAAACAAAAATCAAATATATTACAGAAGGCATTTTTTCAAGACTCATTCTTTCTGATCCTAGTTTAAAAAATATTTCATGTGTAATTATAGATGAATTTCATGAGAGACATATTCATACTGATATTGCTTTAATGCTAGTTAAATTATTGCAAAATACAATTCGCCCCGATCTCAAACTTATAGTCATGTCTGCAACATTAGAAACACAAAACTTACAGGAATATTTACCAAGCGCAAAAGTACTCGTATCTGAAGGAAAAAATTATCCTGTTACTTATGAATATTTAAATTTACCTGATTCAAATAAGTCTCTTTTTACTTTAGTTCCCATAGCAGTTGAAGAGGTTTTAAAAAACAATTCCTGTCCAGGGCATATTTTAGTATTTCTCCCTGGTAACTTTGAAATAAAACGATGTGCTGAAAATTTAAAAGAATTAAGCGCAAAATATACTTTTGAAATATTTCAATTAAAAGCAGATATTTCTATTCAAGAACAGCAAAAAATATTTTTAAAATCAAATATACGTAAAGTAATTTTAAGTACCAACGTTGCAGAAACATCGGTTACAATTGATGGCGTAACAGGAGTCATTGATTCTGGTGTCGCTAAAATTGCGGGACATGGCAGTTGGAGTGGTCTTCCTACTTTGGATATTATGCCAATTAGTCAAGCTTCATGCATTCAAAGAGCAGGACGTGCAGGAAGAACAAGCCCAGGAATTGCAAAAAGATTATTTACACAACTTGATTATAATATGAGATCTCCTTTTCAAAAGCCAGAAATTCAAAGAGTCGATTTAACACAAACTATTTTAGAATTAAAAATCATGGAGAGAAAATTAAAAGAATCCTTTAAATTTGATTCTTCTTTTGAAAATTTATTCCCTTGGTTTGATATCCCTTCTAAAAATAATGTAGAATCTTCATTTGGTTTATTAAAAAATTTAAATGCATTTGATAAAAATAATAATGTAACTGAAATTGGAATAAAAATCTCTGAATACCCCTTACACCCTAGACTAGGGCGCATTCTGGTTGAATCAGAATCAAAGAATATTCTAGCTCAAGGAATTTTGGTTGTTTCTTTAATTAATGAAGGTACCTTTTTAAAAAGAGGGAATCAATCTATAGACATTGCTCACTCTGATATTCAATATCAAATAGATTTATTTAAAAAAATATATTTGAAAGAAAGTATATCTTCTTATAAAAAAGATCTTATTGATTTTAATGCAACAAAACGAATTGAAAACTTGGCAAAACAACTTTGCCACAGCTCTGCAATCCATTTTTCAAATTGTTTTAAACTAATTTCTGATGAAGATTTAAGTCTTATTCTTTTATCTGGATATCCTGATAGAGTTTGTCAAATTCGCTCTCAAAGTAAAAAAAATATTTCGGGTCGAAAAGAAATTAATTTATGTTTAGGTGGTGGTGCTTTTATTTCTCCATCAAGCGTCGTGCAAGACTCTGAATTATTATTAGCAATAGATGCTGAAGAATCGGCAAACGCCCTTTCACAATCGAACTCTACCCAAATTCGAATTTGTCATGGAATAGAAGCAGAATATCTTTTAGCCGCTCCAGAAGGATTTATACAAGAATATGATGAATATATCTGGGATAATGAAAACGAGAGGGTCAGGGGATATCAAAAATTAGTTTATGGCAAACTTGTTTTAGAAGAAAAACAAATAAAGGAACAAAATAACAAACATGAAGAAACACTTATAAAACAATTATCTACTATGTGGCCTAAACCTTTTGAAGATGATAAAGCACTTCAATTTTTAATAAATAGAGTTAAGCTAGCAAAACAAAAAGGGGAAAAAATAAATATCCCTAATTTTTTAGAAGAAGATTTTGAATTATTAATATGTCATATATGTGAAAATAAAAAAAGCTTTAAAGAAATTTTAGAAAAAGACCTTGATGAATACCTAGATGAACTTATTTCTTATGAAGATCAAAAAATATTATCAAATTTGTTTCCAAGCCATATTAAGATTGGTAAAGGAAGAAAAGTTAAAGTTCACTATGAAGAAGATAAACCACCTTGGGTTGCCTCTCGTTTGCAAGATTTTTTTGGAACTTTAGATACTCCTCGTATTTGTAACGGAACAATTCCACTTGTTACTCATTTATTAGCCCCAAATATGCAATCTGTTCAAGTAACAACAGATCTTGCTGGATTTTGGGAGCGGGGTTATTTAGAAGTAAAAAAAGAACTTTCACGCAAATACCCTCGCCATTCTTGGCCTGATAATCCCAAAACAGCAGAACCACCAGAAATAATTCTTAGAAAGAGAAATAAATAATTAAAATTGTAATATCATATATTGTTGAATATCTTTTCATATAATTTTAAAGCATTATCAGATGAATAAATAGGCGGATAAATATTTTCAGTACATGTTAAATCAGGCCAATCCTTCGTATCTTTAAAAAACTCAGATAAAATATGGAATCTACATTTTTCTGCTTCATGATATTTATCTTCAAAAAATTCATCATAATTAATTCTAAATGCAAGAGGTATATGAGCTAATTTTTTAATTGATATGAACTTTGTATTTTCTTCAATAAATTTAGTTTTTAATGCTAAAGCATATTCTCGCGTTGTTGAGGTATCTGCTTCTCCATGAACTATCAATGTTTTATATGAAGAGTCTTTTAAAAAAGAAAAATTATTTTTTTCAACTTCGTATTCAGGTACGGCTGAACATTTTTCTACTGAATTATCCACAAATCCAAAATGATTTGATGAATTTTTGCTATACAAATATTTATCATTTTTTGTTAATTTTCTATTTGTAATTTCGTTACAAAAAATATTGTAATGTAAATAAGAAGAATATTTATAATTTCCAATTTCTGTAATATTAATTTCATTTTTATATTTAAAAATATTTTTAATTTGATGCTCATCACAACTTTTTATTGATGAGATTAAAAATGCAAAAAGTGGTGCTGTATAATTATATTGTAAGAGCCAAATAGATTTTTTTGATATTATTTCTCGTACCTCATTAGAAAGATTATGTCTGCAATGTTCATGATTATGAACATTTTTAAAAAGATTTTTAAGGTCATCAAACGAGTTTAAATTCATTTTTTCACTACAATAAGGTGATTCTTTACAGCTTTCATAAAAAACCTTTATTGGATCTTCAACATTTCGATCATAAAAATTTCCATGTCTTAATAATATGGGTGATTCCAAATATACTTTTTGAATATTTGTATTTTTTTTACTTAAAACTCTTTGTGCCCATATTGTTCCGTAGCTGGAGGCATAAATAGATACAGGTAAATTCGGATACATTTCTAAAATGGCATGAATGTCCATACCTGCCTGCCAAGAATTAAAAAATTGAAGATCATTTTTCCATTTATCTTTTAAATCTTTAAAACAGGATTCAAATTTTTTATTATCAATATCTTGTATACTTAATACTCTTTTATCTCTTTCGCACCATAAATTTTCGGAAAAGCCGCTTCCACGATGATCTGGAATTAAAAAGAGCTGATCTTTATCTTTATGATATAAATCTTTTGCTAAATCAGTATATGACGATCCAACGCCTCCTGGACCGCCACTCAATAACACTACAATTCTTTTTGGTTTTGGATTTCCATATCTTTTAACATAAATTCCAATTTTTTTAGAATTTTTATCCTTCCAATTCAGTGGAACTTTAATTTTCATACATTTTTCAATATTGCTAAATGAAGAATAATCACATCTATGCCACTTATTATAAATATATTGATTTAAATATGTTGTATTTGTTATATTATTTAATACTTTATTCTCTAATATTTCTAATTTTTTTCGATTTATTTTATTTATTCCCCAAAATGTCATTATAGAAATAAAAATAATTAAACCAAAAATATTAGTAGAATATTTAAAAAATTTATTTGATTTTAACTTATTAGGAATAAAATTATGAAGAAAATTAAAAATTTTTGTGATCATATTTTCCAATCTCTAAGAATAAATAAATAATAAACAATTTCAATTGATAAGAGTTTAGAAATTTTTGTCAATATAGAAACCACTAAATATATTTAATTTATATATATTTTTTATTCTTTTATCAATTTTCCGATTTAGGGAATCTAAATATTTATAAAAAAATTTGATTTCTGCAATTATAATATCTTTGAATGAAGACCATAGATATTATATAAATTTTAATTCAATAATTTAAAATCAAAAGAACACCAAAAAAAATTTTAATGTCGAAAAATAAATTATAAACCCTAATTTTTTGATAAAAAAAAGAAATGTATTTAATTTGTTTCAACGACTCTATCATTTAAAGGATGTGTATCTCTGGCATTATTGGGAAAAATAGTTTTAAATTTTTGAATTTGTTCTTCAGAAACTTCAACAACATTTTTTAATATAATCCAATTTACTTTTTCATCACAAGGAAAGGTAGTTAAAGAGCCAAAATAACTATAATAAGATAAGTTGCTTGGTAATATATCATTTAAATTTATTTTTAAATTGGTATTCACAATTGCATGATCTTCGTTTGGCAAATTTTCAAAAAATTGTTTTAAAGCAAGATTTTCCTTTCCAGAGCGCATTAAAATTGCCAACACAGCATATTCTCCAGAATCATTCTGATGAACAAGGTGAAGTTCTAAGTCAGAATTTTTACCATCTAACTTATGTTCACTTGGTGTATGTAAGTGAAATTGAAGCAATGAGTATTTCACTTTTCCAAGTGTAATGCTATTTATATTGTCAAATTTTGCTTTAATTGTATGTTGATTATTTTTTATAATTAAAGGGGAAAGTTGATAATTTGTTTCAATTTTAGGCAACATTGAATTTGTTTTTAATTCACTTGTTACTATATTAACTGGTGATTGTTTTTTTCCATTAGAACATGAATTGAAATTTTCGATAAGTTTATTTTCACTTACATTCTCAGTTTTTTCATCATAAATTTCTAAATGTTGAGTATTTTTATAATGTTTTGTCTGAACACATCCAACCAAATATAAACAACTCATTAGCGGTAGTAAAAGCCTAGAAGTCATAAACTAAACCCTTTAAATTATAAGAATAAATATTTTATAAAATGAAACTTAAGCCAAACTTTACAAAAGTGAAGTAAGTTACCATTTAATTTTTAGTTATACAATAATAAATAATTAATTGATGTTTTTTATAAAGATTAAAATAATAAATTAATTATAAATTTTTTATTATTCTAATGTGGAATTTATATTAAAAATAATATATATTATAGTTTCAATTTATTGCTTTTTTATGAAATACAAAAAACCGGAATACAAAAAATATTTTTGTATTTTAAAATTTAATTTTTAACTCTGTTTATTTAAAAAGGTTTAACATCATGAAAATAAAAAATATATTTTTCATATTAATTCCATTTCTTATGATTTCAAATAAAGGACATGGCACCTTTTCTATGGTTGCTCTCGATCTAAAAACAAATGAAGCTGCTTCCATATTAGCAACATGTTTTATTTCTAAAGAAGATGTTAAAATTGCTGATTTTGTGGTTGTTCATAGCAATGGAAATGGAATCATGAATAGACAATCTGATATCAATCTATTTTCAAAAATATGGCTTGCAACTTCTTTTGCTCTTATGTCGCAGGAAGACGAAATCTATTCAGCGAAAGTCATAAACACTTTTTTAGCTAAGCCTTTTAATGATCCAAACTTTCCAGTTAGACAATTTGCTACTGTAAAAAAATACAAGCCTTCAGGTTCTTCTGCTCATGTTTATACTGGTATTCATGTTTATCCAGAAAGCAACTCCATAACGGGAGTCGCTTTTGAAAACCGATTTACATATGCAATTGCAGGAAATTTGTTAAAGAATAAAGATACATTAAAAAAAATTGAATCCAAATTTAAGGAAGCAAATGGCTCTTTATCGGATAAAATGATTTCTGCTTTTGAAAGTGTTCCAGATGACATATCCTATGGAGATAAAAGATGTATTGAAAATTATAATTTGTCTTCTAATAAAGCTTTTTTAAGGACGTTTCATAATGAAAATTTGATAATAAATATTGAAGTTTTTTCAGATAATAACAAAACAGATGCTACATATTTATTATCTGAAAAATATCATGAAAGCAAAGATTAAAAATTATCGTTCCCAATAACGCGCGGGTTCAAATCTTTTTCCATATTTTGCGCTAAGTTCTTTTAACTTTTCATTCACCTTATTTTTACCTAAAACTTTTGCATAGTGAAATGGCCCACCTAAAAATGGGGGGAACCCAAGACCAAATATGGCGCCTAAATCTCCATCATCTTCAGACTTAATAATTTTTTCATCAAAACAATGAGCTGCTTCATTTAAAAAGACATACATACAGCGATCTGCTATTTCTTTATGATCAAAGTTTTTACGCTCTTGAGTAAAATTTTTATAAATAGACTCATCTGGTTTCTCTTTTTTACCATCTAAATAAACATAAAATCCTTTATTATTTTTTCTTCCTTTTCGACCTTCTTTTGAAATATTTTCAATTTCTTTTGGTACTTTAAGTCTATCTGAAAAAGGCTCAAACAATACTTTTATAATATGTTCCCCAACATCTATCCCTACTTCGTCTAAAAGAGTAATAGGACCTACTGGCATTCCAAATTTTTCCATAGCCTCATCTACATCTTCAATTTTGCCACCTTCAGCTAAAATATTTAAAGCTTCTGCTATTTGAAATGCTAAAATTCGAGTTGTGTAAAAACCAGGACCATCATTTACAACGATAATTTGTTTTCCCATTGTTGTTGCTAAATCAAAAATGGCTGATACAGCTTTAGGATCGGTTTTCTCAGTAGTTATAATTTCTACTAAAGGCATTTTGGGGACAGGAGAGAAAAAATGCATTCCAACAACATTTTCAGGATTTTTAGCTGTTGCCGCAATTTTTGATATAGGCAAACTACTTGTGTTTGTAGCAAAAATAAAATTTGAATTTGGAATGGAATCTTCACATTTTTTTAAAACATCATGCTTAATTTTAATATCTTCAAATACGGCTTCAATAATAATTGGCGAAGATTTTAAAACAGAAAAATCTAGGGATGGGCTCACTCGATATATTTTAGAATCTCTTTCGAACCATTTTATTCTTTTCTTTTTAAAACGTTCTTCAAAGTAACTAGAAACAGATTTTAAACCTCTTTGTAAACCCGAAGACTCTTTATCAATAATCACGCTTCTAATATCTTTTTCAGCTAATACCGTTGCAATGCCGCTACCCATTAATCCTGCACCTAAAATACCTACCGCTGAATTTCCTTGTTCTAGATCGTTTGTATATTGCTCTTTAGATGATTCTTGTATATTTTTTGGATAAGGATTTTTTTTCGCTGCTGTCATTATATTAAATATATGAACTAACGATCTACTTTCTTCACTTATGACCAATTCTCCAAAGAGTTTTGCTTCAATTTCCAAGCCTTTTTCTAATGAAACTTCAACTCCACGCATGACGCTTTCAAGTGCTTTTAAAGGCGCTGGGTAACGCCCTTTTGTACTTTTCATTACCATGCCACGACTTTGTTTCGTTATTAAAAAACGGCCTAATGGATTTCCTTCTAATGCAATTTTTTGAAAATCAAAATTTCCTTGCATAGAAGAAACAATTCCTAATGAAGAAGGTAACACTCTTTTTCTAAATTTATTTTGTTTACATAATGCAATTGCCTTTTCAAGCAACTGGTTTTCGGGAACAAGATCATCAACAAGACCCAGTTTCAAAGCTTTTTTTCCATCAACTTTTTTTCCCGTAAGAATGAGATCGAGTGCTTGTGCAATACCTATAAGTCTTGGCAATCTTTGAGTACCACCACCTCCTGGTAAAATTCCTAATTGAACTTCAGGTAGGCCTAGTTGTGTTGACTTATGAGTTGTGCATATTCGAAAATGACAGGCTAGTGATAGCTCAAGGCCACCTCCTAAACACGTACCATGTATTGCAGCAACGGTAGGAACCTTTGCATTTGCAAAATAATTCACAATTCGATGCAATTCCTTACTTCCTCTTTCACCTGCATCTTTACTCGTAAATGTTTCAAAAATAGAAATATCAGCACCAGCAGCAAAACAATTCTTTTTGGATGAGGTAATAACAATTCCTTCTACCTTATCATTTGCTAAAATTTTTGGTAAATTTTCATCAATATCTTCAAGCATTGAAATGGTAAAACTATTTACTGCTTTTGCTTCATCATTCATGTCAATTATGCAAATTCCATCTTTCATTGAAAAATGAAATACTTTTGATTTTGAAGTTAAATTCATTTTAAATTCTCCTATCTTTTGTTACTTTGATTCAAGTAACATAGCCATACCCATTCCCCCAGCAGCACAAACAGCAACTACAGCATATTTGCCACCTTTTCTTTTTAATATGCGTAAAGCATTTCCAATTAATCTTGCGCCTGTTGCGCCAAATGGATGCCCTATTGCAATTGCACCACCCTGAATATTAATTTTTGATGGCGGTATTGTTCCAAATAAAGAGGAATCTAGCTTTTCGCGGCAGAATGTTTCGTTATTCATAGAGTCTAAACAACTTAAAACTTGTCCTGCAAAAGCTTCATGAATTTCAAAAATGTCTATATCATCTTTTGTTAAATTATTTCTCTTTAAAATTTTAGGAATAGCATAAGCTGGGCCTATTAATAATTGATCATTTGGATCAACAGCTACCGTTACAGTATCAACAATATAACCAAGGTAAGGTAATTTTTTTTCTTTAACGTAACTTTCGCTTGCTAATAAAGCGACAGCAGCTCCATCTGTTAAGGGACTGGAATTTGCAGCAGTTATCGTTCCGTTACGTTTGTCAAAAACAGGCTTTAATTTTGCCATAGATTCAATAGAAGTATCAGCTCTAACCATATTATCTTTATCAACAAAAATATTTTTATCTTTTCCTGTCCAAACAGGAACAATTTCATCTTTTAAATATCCAGCTTCAATAGCTGATGCTGCATTAATATGGCTTTTATATGCTAATTCATCTTGTCTTGCACGAGAAACATTATTTTTAACTGTCATTATTTCTGCATGCTCGCCCATTGTTAATCCCGTAAATGGCTCTGCAAGAGCGGGAGGTTTAGGTAAAAACCATTTTGGATTTACGCTCCCAATAAGGGATAGTCTTTCTTTAAATGATCTTGCCCTAGACATTTTAGTTAAAAAGCGGCGTGCTTCATCTGAAAAAGGAATGGGAACATCGGATAAAACTTCAACTCCCCCAGCTAAAACAAGTTTATTTTTTCCAAGCAAAATTCTATCAGCAGCAATTTCTGCGGTTTGTAAGGATGAGTTGCAAGCTTTATTTAATGTAAAACCTGCAATTGTAGTTGGTAATCCTGAAAATAAAACAATTTCACGAGCTAGATTTGCATTTTTAGTTTGCGGAATAACGACACCCCAAATACATTCATCAATATCAGATGCCTGAACACCTGTTTTTGAGATAACTTCACTAGCTACTCTTAAACTTAATGAGAGTGCCGTTTCTTGTTCAAAAACTCCAAATGATTTTACAAATGGAGTTCTCACAGTACTTACAACGACAACTCTTTCTTTTTTAGAACTTGAACTTTTTTTAGTACTGCTCTCAGTGCTCTCATTATTTTCCATTCATTCACCTCATTCATGATTAAACCCAAGTCCTCTAATATTATGGTGATAACAGTATCAGAACTTTTCATAAGCCCCAAACTTTTTAAATTTAGAATTTTTTTCTATTCTTTATTGTTAAGTTAAATTATTTAAATAAACAGAATGATTTTAATTTGGTTTATATTTTGTTTTTTTTTAACTTCATTCATTTTTAAGAATTGATTTTATCACTATAAAGCTTTGAATTCGTCTTTAGTTAGCCCTTTTCAATCTTTAATCAAAGTGGTAAATCACCTATAGCTTTAACGTTTGTCATCGCAAATGCTAATAGCATAAATTAATTTAAACTTTATATTTAAGGAATCTATTATGGGTCGTCATAACACAATTGCGGGGCGAATGGCTTCTAGTGCAGCAGCAAAAGGACGTCTTTTTACAAAATTAGCCAGAGAAATCATGGTTTCTGCAAGAGCAGGAAGCGACTTGAATTCAAATGCCGCTTTAAGATCAGCGGTAAATAAAGCAAAAGATAATAGTATGCCCAAAGAAAATATCGAAAGAGCAATTAAAAAAGGCTCTGGCGAAATGACGGGTATGAGTTTTGAGGAAATTACTTACGAAGGCTATGGACCAAACGGCTCAGCGATTATGATAGAAGTTCTTACAGATAACCGGAATAGAACACACCCTGAATTACGCCGCATTTTTCAAAAAAATGGTGGCAATATGGGAGAAATGGGTGTCGTTGCTTGGATGTTCAAAAAGCGTGGTGTTTTTGTAATAGATTCCTCAAAAGTATCTGAAGATAAAATTATGGAAGTTGCTCTTGAATCAGGAGCTGAAGATATAATTACCGAAGATAATTTTACAACCGTATATACTGAAGTAGTAAACTTTGCTACTATCCGAGAAGCTTTAATAAATGCTGACATCCCCTTTGAAAAAGCGGGTCTTGAGTTAATTCCAGACAATCTCGTTTCCTTATCTGGAGATAATGCGAAACAAGCTTTAGAACTTGTAGATAAATTAGAAGAACACGATGATGTTCAAAACGTTTATCATAATTTTGATATTCAAGAATAATATTTTATTTTGTTTAAAGGAAATTTTATGTCTAAGTATTATTTTACAAATAAATATTTAACTTATAATGAAATGAATTCTGACATAGATAACCTTTGTAGTCAAATACCAAAAAATGTTGAGTTTGAAAAATTAGAAATTGCAAAAACTCTTGAAAATAGATCCATTATTGCTTTAAGAGTTTACCCAAGAGGAAAAAAAATAGATCAACCTACTATTTGGATCGATGCAAATATGCACTCCAATGAATTAATAGGTACAAATGCAGTCTTGGCTCATATAGAAAACTTAATTCATAAACTTATCTTTAATGAATCAAAGTTTTTTTCTGTAAACTATGTTTTTGTTCCTCGAATTTGTCCTGATGGAGCCGAACAATATTTTACAGAAGGAAAACGCAGTAGAAGTAATGCTCGTGATTCTAGAACTGAAATTGAAAAAGGATCTTATTGGAATCGCCAATGTTTAGTTGATAAAGAAATAAAAGATAATGGTTACGATCTTTTCAAAAACAAAAAAAGAATTGGATTAATGAGAAGAAAAACCAATTCTGGAATTTGGGTTTGTGATGAAAAATATCCAGAATTAATGAGAAGAAGAGAGCTAGGAGACAAAGAACCTTTTTACGATATTTTTCCAGAAGGAATGATAGAAAATTATGATGGATTAAATATACCATTTGCTCTAAATCTTGGTGATAATGAGATTGATTTAAATCGTAACTTCCCAGTTGAATGGGCTCCAAATTATACTGAAAATAAAAGTGGTAAAATTTCTTTATCCGAAATTGAAAGCAGAGCCATTGCCGATTTTTCTGCTAAAATACCTCAAATATATTTTTGGTTAAATTATCATTCTTTTGGAGGTGTTTTTATACGTCCGCTAGAATCTAAAGATGATAGTGAAATGAATATTTTAGATAGAAGTATTTACCAAACTCTTGATAAAAAACTAGAAGAAATTACAGGCTATCCTTCCGTAAGCGGTCATAAAGAATTTACTTATATTCCAGGAAAACCATTACAGGGTTGCCTCTCTTCCTACGCTTATCACTCTTTAGGAGCCTATTGTTACGTTTGTGAATTGTGGGATCTTCCACAAAGAATGGGAAGAAATGAAAGACCATTTATAAATAGATATGACTTTTGGTCAAAAAAAGAATGGCGAAGTGTTTACGAATATGATCGCGATGAAAATCAAGGAATTATGTTTGGAAATCCATGGAAAAAATACAACCATAAACAACTTGGAGAAGTTGAAATTTCTGAAATTCCTACTTTTTTTGGAATCAATAACCCACCACAAAAACTAATTCATGAAGTGATTCAAAACCAAGTTCCACTTTTATCTTTATTTGTTGATATTGCACCCTTGCCGAATGTTTCTGTTAACTTATCAAAGGAAAGTACAAGTAATTTAAAATACGCAGAATTAACTATTTCAAATGATGGATTTTTGCCTACTTTTGTCTCTGAAGCGAGAAGCCGATCACAAGGATCCAAAAAAATTATAATTGAAATACTTGATATTAAAAACGCCACTCTTATAGGAAATTCTATATACCAATTAGATCCTCTTGCTGGATATTCTCCTGTTATTAATGGATGGATAAATTCTGTAGATATCGGAACAAATTCATATTCTACAAAAACAATTAAAATTCCTTTTCTAACTCAAAATGAAAAAAGTAAATTCAGTGCTGTATTTAAAGTTAGTTTTTCTCATTTAGGTGAATATTATGCAAAATTTATTAATGAATAACTTCTTTTATTTTTATTAATAACTGCTTTAATAAAAAAGGCTTTTCAATTAACATTGAGCCATCTCTAGAAAATTCGTTTCTTATAAGAAGATCATCGGCGTGTCCTGTCAAAAATATTATTTTTATTTCAGGAAATAATTGAACGATAGAATCTGCTAATTTTTTTCCACTAAACAATGGCATTATTATATCAGTAATGACTAATTTAATTTCATTCCCTTTGCTTTTTATTATTTCAATTGCATCATATCCATTTTTAGCTAAATAAACATCATAACCATATATTTTTAAACTATTTGAAATAGATTCACTTAACTCTTCTTTATCTTCAACAACAAGTATTTTTTCTTTACCTTCTAAATTTATATTATTTTGTTCCTCTAATTTTAAAGAATTGAGTTTTAAATCTGTTGCAGGAAAATAAATTTGAAATGTCGTTCCTTTCCCTAATTCACTATTAACCACAATAGTACCTTTAGATTGCTCAACTATAGAATATATTGTTGCAAGACCAAGACCTGTTCCTTTACCTTCTTCTTTAGTAGAGAAAAAAGGTTCAAAAATTCTGGCCTGAGTATTTGGATCCATTCCAACTCCATTATCACCTACCGATAAAACAACATAATGACCAGCCTTCAGAAAATGACTACCTAAAGAGATATCTTCATGAATTTCTTTATTTGATGTTTCAATCTTAATGATACCAGTCTCACCAATAGCGTCTCTTGCATTGATAATTAAATTTAAAATAACTTGTTCAATATGAGTAGGGTCAGCTAAAACATTCTCAATTTCGTTTGATAGTTCTTTTTTTAGTTCTATATTCTCTGGTAATAATCTTATTAACATTTTTTCAATATCTTCTATAATTAAATTAATATTAAGAGATATTAAATTCAATCTTTGTTTTTTACCAAAACTTAAAATTTGATGTAATAATTTTGCAGCATGTTTTGATGTTTTTTTAATTTGCTCTGTCTGTTTTTTTACTACGGGAGATATATTTTGAGATGAGTTTAAAATAATATCACAGTTTAAATTTACTATTGTAAGCATATTATTGATATCGTGAGAAATTCCACCAGCAAGTTGCCCAATTAATTCCATTTTTTGAGAACGTTGAATTTTTTCTTTTAAATCAGTTTGATATCTTGTTCTTAAAAAATACTTATTTTGATCTAAACTCATTAATTTAAGTTTTACACTATCTGTAACATCATCAATTTTTAAAATAATATGATTTAACTTTTTGTTTCTATCAAATATTGGTATATTTGAAACTTTCCAATATTTTAAAACTTGGGTTTGTATTCCATTTTGATTCACCTTAATATTAAATTTTTGAATATCCATAAATTCTTCTGTATGTTCATGAAGAACTTTATCCAAAGATAATTTCAAATTTTCTATTCCTGAATCTTCTTCCATATGCATATTTACTTTAAAAAAATAAAATAAATTAAATCCCTCAATCAAATGACGCTTAATATTCAATAAGTTAACAAATTGGTTGCTTGCTGATTTAATTATAAGATTTTCATCTAAAATAAGATAAGATATTGGCAATAATTCGCTTAAAGATTTATAATCTAGCTCATCTTTTGATTCTTTAGCCAAAGAAAACCTCTTTATTTAAAAATAAAAGTTAATAAAACTGAAATTAAATCTTAAAACTAAAGAAACTTAAATAAAACCAAAACTATTCATTTTCGCTCACATTTTGATTATCATCATCAATCCATTCATTAAATCCATGTTTTCTTAATGCTTCAATTATGGATGATCTTTCTGTAACAATCATCTCTCTCTCACAAAATTTATTATCTAAATAACCTCGGTGATCATCGTAAGGATTACATATAGCAAGTCTATATTCTTCTAAAGGAGCAGCACCGACACTCATTAGGTCATCAAAATTTTCAAGACTAACTTCAGAAAAGTCATATTTTAATTGATTTGAAGGAATGTAAGGCAAATTATGAGAACGCGCAAGACATCTTGCTAAAGTAGATTCATCTATATAATTTAAATCAAGAAGAGCATCAGCCACAGAAAGTTTCCAATTTTCAGCAAATTTGGTAACAATAGACCAATCTATCTTATCAATTTTAATTTCATAATTAAGTACTTCATATAAATTTGGGAGAATTAAAGATGAGTTATTCATAAAATCCTAGTTATGTTTTCTTTTGAGTTTCAATTAATTTTTTTATTTCCATTATTTTTGAACCAATACCCTTCGATATTTTTCCAAGTTCTGGGTCAGACTCCAACTGATAAGGAAGCATGTCTGATAAAATTTTGCTAGTCATTTCTAAATTTTTTAAAGACTTTTCGAATTGCTGTTCTTTAAGTTGCACTAAAGCTAAATGGTAAATAATAACAGGCTCATCAGGCTCAAATTTCAAAGCCTCTTGAATATATTTTAATGAGTTTTTTAAATCATTTTTTTGAAAATAAAGCCAACCTAATGAATCTAAGTAAAACCCATTTTTCGGATTAATCGTGACAGCCTTATGCAGAATTTTACGAGCATATTCTATTTTTTTATTCCGCTCTACTAAAGTATAACCAAGAAAATTTAAACCATCGCCGTAATTAGGCCATTTAGTATATATTTGCTCTGCAAATTGAAGAGAAGCCTCTTCCGATTCTGCAAATCTTAAATATTCAGCTTTTTTTAAGTATAATTCCTTTGCATCTGGTATTTTTTTGAGAGATGAGTTTATAATTTCAACAGCTTCTTTATAATGTAAGTAAAAAGCTAAAATATTAGCTTTAAAAATAGTATCTTCTGCAATATTACTTTCTGAGATTTCAAAATTTTTAATATTTTTTTCAGCTTCTTCTTTATTATTTGAATTAATATATATTAATATTTTTGCCTTTTTAGAATCATGGTATAATTCGCTTTCTTGAGTTATTTTATTTAAATAATCAATTGCCTCATTAAATTTACGCTGACCTTCACTACAAATAGCAAGATAATACATGATGACTGAATTATTATACTTCTCTTTAGAAAGTTCTAATAATCTTTTAGAAGCACCATTAAAATCTTTATTTACAATTAATATTTTTGAAATTTGAAAAGAAAATTCAGGAGGGAATGGGATATGCTCATCAGAACTAGCTTCTAATTTTAATAATATGGATAAAGCTTCCTGTAATTTCTTTTGATATAAAAGAATATTTACATAATTTTGAGCATTTAGATTATTGTCTGATTCTTTTTCAAAAGCTAATTTAAAATATTTTTCAGCTTCAGCATAGTTTTTTAAATTCTGTTCAATTTTTGCGATAATAGTAATTATTTCTATATTATCAGAATCTAATAAATAAGCATTTTTTGCATATTTTAAAGCGCTCATATTATTTTTTTCTGTATAATATTTTTGCGCTAAGGCTAACATTACATTTGTTGACTTAGGATTTTTTGATAAAAAATTCTCTAAAATTCTTTTTTTATTATTTTTTATATTTGAAGCATAAAAAATAACTATTGCCTCATTATTGGGATATTTTTTATATGCTTTTTCTAATGTTTTAATTAAAGAATTATAATCACCGTTTAATTGATAAACTGAAGCAATTAGAATTTCGATATCAGGTTTTTGTGGAAAAAGAACTTCTAATTTTAAGGCAATTTCTAAGGCTTTCTCATTTTTTTTAAGATTTATAAGAGTATTCGTTAGATTAATTCCGCATATTAGAGTTTTATTTGTATAAAAAGATGCCGTATATAATTTTTCAGCTATAAAATAATTTCTTTTTTCTTCAAATATCTTACCAAGTAAAAAAGCCTCATCTGCATCAGATGAAGATAATTTATTGGCTTCAAAATTTTGAATTATTTTATTTATCCGATTTTGGACATAAGGTGAAATGGAACCGGGAGGTTCTTTATTGATATTTATTTCTTTGTCTGTTTCATTTTTTTCAATCACTAAATTTCTTGTATTTGAGTCTGTAACTGTATTTAAATTTGTTTTACTCGCACAAGAATTATTTAAAATGAACAAAACAAAGATGAAAATGAATTTAGTATTATTACCAAAACAAGACATTTTAATATCCTTGTTAAGTTATTCCCTAAAGCCCATTCGCAAAGCGATAAGGTATTCCATCAAATGATCCACTCGACATGAATACAATTGTATCACCTGGGCTGACTTGTTGTTTTAGGGTTTCAAGCAATTTTTCATTGTCGTCAAAATAACTAGCATTTTCTCCGCAGGCTTTAGCAACTGAGGGACCATCTAAAATCTCATTTTTCTCCATTCTCATATCCTGAGGAACTTTTCCTAACAAAACTTTATCCGCATGAAAAAAGCTTTTACTCAATTGATCCTGTAAAACCCTTCTCCTCATTGTTGCATTTCTAGGATCAAAACATGCTATTAATTTACCTTTCTTTCCAACACTTTTCATATAACTTCGAAATGCTTCTAATGTTGTTACTATTGCTGTTGGATGGTGTGCAAAATCGTCAAAAACAGAGATATTATTTTTTTCTTTTAGTAGCTCAAATCTTCTTTTAACGCCTTTAAAGCTTTCCATAGATTTACTTAGTTTACTTAAAAAAACTTTATTTTCTTTATAAATTGGTAAATCTATGAATTCTGTATCTTTTATTTCATCTAAAATATTTGACGCATGCAGTATTGCAATTGATGCCACAGCATTTAAGGCATTGTGATTTCCAAACATTCCTGTTTTAAATTTTAATAACTTCCCATTAGGTTGCTTGCATTGAATTTCAATCCCATTTTTTAAAGTTTTATAGGAAACTAATTGCCAACAAAATGAGCTTTTAGATTGCTTAAATGCACTAAAACCTATGACATGGGCGCCAGAGTTTTTAGCCACTTGATAAGCTCTTTTATCATCAAAATTTGCAATAACGATTCCATTTCTTTCTTTTGTTAATTTAGCCAGTTTTAAAAATTCATTTTCAATTGCTTCTACATTAGGGTAAATATCAGCATGATCAAATTCAATATTATTAATTAAACATATTTTAGGTTCATAATGTAAAAATTTAGGCCCTTTATCAAAAAAGGCGGAATCATATTCATCTCCTTCTAAAACAAAAAGATTTTTTGATTTTAAAGCAAAGCCAGCTTCAAAATTTGCAGGCCTTCCTCCTATCAAAAATGAAGGTTTTTTTCCTAATTTAGTTAAAAGATGAGTAACTAAGCTGCTTGTAGTGGTTTTCCCATGTGTTCCACTAATAATAATATTTCTACTTTTAGATAAAAAATATTTCCTAAGAGCAGAAGGAAAACTAAACATAGGTATTGTTCGAGAAAGAATTTCTTCTAATTCATCATTTTTCTTTAAACTTGCACTTAATCGACTTACAACATTCGCTAAAATAATGGCATCGGGATTATTATTTTCTATATTTTCGGCTTTGAAACCAACATCAGGTTTAATACCAAGATCGGCAATCACTTTATCCATGGGAGGATAAATTGGTGTATCACTTCCTGTTACAGTATAACCAGCTTCTTGAAATAGACCAGAAACTTGTGCCATACCCGTTCCACCTATTCCTGTCATGTGAATTTTTAACTGAGTATGATTTTCATCTAATTTTTTACAAAAAAGATCTGGTGAAAATTTAGTTGCAACTAAATTTGTTTTATCTATTTTATTATAAATTGTTATTTTAGGATTATCATTAAAATTAATTTTAATTTTTCCTTTCATAACAAGAGGGAATCTAAATTCATCATGTCCAAATAATGGAAAATCAATAACAGGTAAATTTAATTTTTTAGAAATAATTTGAATTAAAAATTCTCTATTCAATGGCTTTTCATTAGAGTCCAAACAATCTGAAAAATTTCCCAACACAATTGCTTTAGTATTTTTTATTAATTCAGAATTTATAAGTGCATCTAATTTTCTTATAATTCTATATAAATGTTCATTGCATTCTTCAATAAATAAAATATTATTTTTAGGAAATTCAATATATTTAAGTGAAGCTAGACTTTCAGCTAAACTTAAATTTAAAGGAACACATACACCAGCCATATTTGCTTTGGAAAACTTATTTATATTATTATAAATTTTAACAGGAAATGTATATTCATTTTCAATATCATTTAGCAATTCAATTAAACATTTTTGATCTATCATAGGTCCATTAAAAAAATTTGGTGAAAATGCATTTTGTCCATGAATATAACGAAAATTTGGATACCTCAATGATAAATAAACACCAATAAAAGAAATATCTGAAAAACCAATCAATGTTTTTTCTGGTATAACAGGAGGAAGTATATTTTCTAAAAATGGAATAATTTCAGTACAACCCATCCCACCTCGAGCAGCAATTAATATATTAAACCTTCTCATAGTTAGAGCATAGCCAAGTTGTGCCGCTCTTTCCATAATAGGAGCCGCTGTTACACCATCATATGAAACTTGATTTGGTAAAATTTCAGTAACATCAAAACCTAAATTTTTTATATTTTGAATTCGTTCTAATTTTCTTTTATCGTCTATTCTATTTTTACCTGAAGGATGTATAATTGCAATATGCTTTTTATCTTTATAATTCATTGAGTATCTCCTAATTTAGTCATTTATTTTTTTAATTAAACTTATTTTATTTTTTTGCGATTCAGTCCAAATAGAAATATAAGCGAATTTAATATTATTTAAATTTTTGAAATTATTTATTAATTTTTCTTCCACTAATTCATTTATTTCTTTATCTTTATACTTTAAATTTATGATATCTGGACATTCAAAAGATAAAATAGATTTATTACTATCCATTGCATAGCAATAAGATAAAACTTTTGTATCATCTTTTTCAGTTAGAGATGATGACTGAATTTTATTTTCAATTTCAATTTGACACGTTATAGTATCCAAATTTTTTACGTTATTTATCTCGAAAGAGATATTATTTTTATATGAATTTTTTGAAAAAACACGCTGATTATTTAAAAAGATATGATATTTCAATAATTGAGGTTTACCAAGATCAATTAATGAAGATTCACATATGTATTCATTATTTTCTTTCTTTAAAATTCTAGCCCCTAAAAAATAGCCGTAAAATAAATCTAATTTTTCTTCATTTAATTTTTTTTCGGCTTCTTTATTATTTATTTTTTCTAAAACAGGATATTTTGATAGATTCTCTATATACCCTGACTCATTATAAAATAAATCTAAATTTGTTTCCTCATTTAAAAAATGAAATTTTAGAAGAAATGGAGAAAATGGATTAATATTGTTATTCTTATGGAGAAAAATATTTACTTTATCTATATTATCTAAATAGTTTTTCTTTATATTCAAATTATAATTATTTAAATAAATCTTATTTGTTTCAACTTTTTTATATTTATTATTTATAGATTTTAATATACTCTCCAAGTTTTTTTCATTTATTTTGAGTGTTTTTGTATTTGATAGAGTAGTACCATTTGCAACAACCACATTACAATAATCTTCTTTTTGATTAAAATTAAAATTATATTCATAATAATAAATATGTTTTTTCTCTAATAAATTTATTATGTCCAAATTTCTATTTGAGATTTTTCTATCAAAATTTATAATATTTTTACTTAATTTATTTTTTTCAAGAATAAACTGAGCTGATAAAAACAAATTTTGTGGATCCTGAGCTACTACAAAACATTTCTGCCCTTGCTCTAAATTTAATATACCCGAAAATAGAATATTTGGTTTATAATTTGAAATAAAAAACTTAACATTCGAATATAAATTTGTGTATTTATTATTTTCAAAAACTCTGATTACTAAAGGAAATTTTGGAATATTAAACAAATCAATTAATTGAGAATCCTTGATATAGTTTTTTATATTTAATATATCATTATCGTTAAATTTTAAATAGACATTATTTTTTTTATCCTTATAACAAATATTTTCAGTTAATTTATAATTATCTTTATTATTTAAATAACATTTTATATTACCCGAATAAAAATCTAGTTTTTCTTTAAATAGATATTTTTTTGAAATATTATTTAAATTAAAAACATAACTATCTTTTAACCAGGAAGGATTTTTCTTGTTAGGATCCCTAACTATATACGATGTAGCTCCAATTATGCTCTTATTTAAAATTTTACCTGCCACAATACATGTAATATAATTTTTATTTAAATTATAATTTAAAATAGATTTATCCCTAAAATCAGTTATTTCAATATTATCAACAAACCAATAAATATTGTAAAATGATGAATTTTGAATTGATTCTGGAATATTACATAAAAATATTTGTTCATTTTTATCTGCAGTAACTGACAATTTATCAGATATATTCTCAATATTTTCTTGATTTTCTAATAAATTAAAAACTACAATTTCTTTATCGAAATTTTCATTATTAATATTCAACGAAATTTTAATTTTTTCGTGTAATAACGACTTTTTAAAATTATCGTTTGGAATTATTTTAATTTGAATTGTATTTGGTTTTTCTGAAGCCAATATTATGCATCGAATATTGTTACTTTCTTTACAATTCCATTCATGCTTTAATGACATTATATTTAAATTTGTTGAAAATTGAACTATTTTAGGTTTTATATTTTTTTCAAAACCTATTTGATTAGGTCCCAAAATTTCTAAATATTTATTATCTATTTCAAAAACTTTTGAAATCCCATTATTATTTGAACACTGATAATTCTCGCCATATTCTATATATTTTTCAGGTAATACCTGTAAGTTAAAATCTGGAATAATTTTTTCATTTTTATACCAAATAAAATCTTTGTTATTTGGGTTATACAAAAAAGAATTTGAATGACAAAAAAAACTTTTATCAAATATAGAGTTTTTAAATTCAATATAGGGGGGTATTTTTATTTTTTCATTTTCATTATTGATATTATTTAAAACAAATTGTATTCCTATTTTTGAAACAACATTACTCTCTTTTTTTAATCCAACCGTTAAATTAAAAATTCGATATTTTTCATTTCCAAGTAAGTTTAGAATTTTTTGATAATCGCTATTTTTACTTTCTATACCACCTGTTTCTCTGTCTATTAAGGAACAAAAATTATTTTCTTCAATATTATCTGTTCCGCTTTCACAGAAAAAAAACTGATCTTCTTCTTTTGTTTTAAAATAATTAGAAATTGAAAAATCAGAAATTGATGAAATTGTATAAGAATTTACCCCTGGAGAAATATTAGGCCAGTTTTCAAAAGTAGAAAAGCTTTCTTTAATAAGATCTTTTTTATATAATAAACCATCAAATAAAATTGTTTCACAAGTAATGTTTGGAAATTTTTGAGCTAAAGAAAAATCAATTGAATCTGAATAGGTTTCTATTTCTCTTTTTTTATCTGCGGTATATAAAATCCATTTTTTTTGATAAATTTTTACTTTTGAATTTGAATTATTTAATTTACAATTTAATTTTTTAGAATTATAATCAGCTGAAATATTAGTATAATTAAGTTCTATTTGATTTGTATTATTAAAGTAAACAACATCAGGAGCAATAATAGGCATTATCAATGCTCTTTCTTAAAGAAATGAGCTAATTATTTAGCTCACAACATTCTAATACCTTGGAATTGAATTGTCTAATTTAGAACTGTAAGCATCAATACCACCTTGCAAGCTTCTAGCATTTGCGACACCATTTTCTCTTAGATAAAGAGTTGCATTCATAGAACGCAGACCATGGTGGCATACCACGATTACACATTCAACCAGCCTTGATTTTTCAACATTTTCGTCAAAGTTTTTTTCCGTCAATAAAACAGAATTTGGAATTTTGGCAATTTCGTATTCCCAGTCTTCGCGTACATCTAAAATTAAGGTTTTCGCATTTCTTTTTTGCATTTCGGAAAATTCAGATACTGTTATTTCCGATTTTTGCATATCTTCAACACCCGCATTTAAAGTGCTAACCATGGCATGCGCATCTTTACTGTGTTTGACAGCCACTTGCTCTATAGTTTCATTAGACTCATAACCACAACTAGCACAACCTCCTACATGAAATTTGCTATGAAGAAGTGAGCGGGCAAAAGGAAATCGGGTTTCAACTTCCTTCATAGTGGAGGATAAACAAAATACGGTTTCCATAAAATTTCTCCTTTATCTTAAAATAGACAATAAAACATGGCGGTTCTATTTGTCTCATTGTTAACATGGATATAATCTAAACCAAGTTAATAAAACACTGTTTTTTGGAGGCAAGAAACATGTATGCAATAGAAAATTGGATCTCCGGTCGCCTTAATAAAATAGATAAAGCAAAATTTGAGGGAAGTGGTCGTAGACATTTTTCGCTTAATAATCTCCAAGATGTCTCCGTATCCTATTACGAAGTCCCCCTATCTTCAGGACCTGGAACGGCTTTTTTATCTGTACCCAAAAATATGGAAAGCGCCCAAAATTCTCTAATTATTCTCATGCATGGCTTGGGAGATGATTGTTCTTACCCATTATTACATTGGATTCGATTTTTAAATTTAAGCGGTCTTTCTGTTTTATCTTTTGATTGGGATGGCCATGGCGTAGATGGTTCATCTGTACTTGATTTTCAACAGGCTACAAGAAGTCTTCCCTTACTCTTACAACGTTTATTTGGCAATGAATCTGGCTCTGGTCTTAGCGCTAAAAGAGAAGGTCCTTCTTGTTTTTTAATGGGTCACTCCATGGGGGCATCCTTCGCTTTAATTGCAGCAACCAGACATGATGTTTCAGAAAATATTGATGGCGTCGTTGTCGTATCACCAGCCTTAATGATAAATACTTATTCAAAAGCGGCCGGTGAACTTTGGAATTATTTATATCCAAGTGCATGGTTAAAAGATTTTTTAAACAAATTTTCTTATTATGGATTAGATGGACTCTTTCCTGCAACAGGATCCTTTAAAAGAAAATCCTTTCCATTAAGAATGAGAACAGCCGTTGGTTATGCTGATCAAGCTCGAAATTTTGTAAACGAAACTTTTGAAAAGAGAAGAATTTTACGTGACGTAAGAGTTCCTGTTTTATGGATGCACGGAATGAAAGATCGAATTGCTCCCTATTCAAATGTGGCATCTCTTATGATGGAAATTCCATCTGCTTTTTTTGCTCATAATGACGAAAAAAGAGGTCATTTAAGAATGGCATTTTCAGATCAAATTCCAAAGTATTGCTCTTCCTTTATAAAGCAATGCTACGATTTAAAAAATAATAAATAATTACTTATTTCGGGATGGTTATTGTGAATACAAAAACAAAGTGGTTAGTTGGTGTATTGGGTTTTATTTTGTTCATTTTCCTTTTTTTATTAATTCTTCCTTTTATGATAGATTTTAACAAATTCAAACCACAAATCCAAAATATAGTTGCTGAAAAACTGAATGCAAAAGTAAATTTCTCTTCTGCAAGATTAACAATTTTTACTGGTATTGGAATTGAGTTAAAAGATATTTCTCTTGAAAATACCGATGAAGTTTTTATGGGAACAGAACTTTTTAAAGTAAAAAATATTAAATTTAAAACTGAATTTTGGCCTTTATTAAAAGGAAAATTTATAGGTAATATTGAAATTAACAACCCAGAAATAAATTTAATGAGGTCTGCTGGAAGAAATAACATTACCTCACTCATTAAAAAGCAAGCTTTAAAAGGAAATAGTTCAATTAAAAATGATGAGCATAAAACTCAAGAAGAGAATTTAACTGATTCTAAAACAGCTCCAAATTCGGGAAATTCTTTTGCAGACAAAATTTTAATTAAATCATTTGAAGTTAAAAATGCAACTTTTTATGTTTATAATGTTTCTGGCCCTAAAGAACAAGAAATTGCAAAAATTAAAAATATGAATCTGATTATTTCTAATATAGGAGTTGGTAAGGATACTAAAATTGATTTTTCAACTGATTTAGACATTAAAGACAACGATTATTCTGTCAAAGGTTTAGTTTCTTTAAACTTCATTATAAATACAGAAATTGATGGAACAGAATGGAAAAGTTCAATTTTTAATAGTAATTTAAGCTTTGATAAACTAGATATAAATTACAAAAACGCTTTTGTTAAAAAGAAATCTATCCCTTTTCACATGACATTTTCTGGAATGGCATCACCAAAAAATATAATTGTAGAAAATTTTAAATTAGATTTACAGTCTCTAGACGCTAAAGCCAAAGTTAATATATTTGGATTAGACAAACTAAATTCAGACATTCAATTTTCCCTAGCCTCTCAAAATCTTTCTGAATTAAGTGAAATTCTACCTCAACACAAAGATATGCTTATTAATGCAACTCTCGATCTAAAATCAAAAATTGCGGGATCTTTATTACAGCCTGAAACGTTAGATATTTTTCTTGATCTAAAATCAAAATTATCCGATTCGGATATTAATTTAACTTTTGACGCAAAATCCGTTAAACCTTTATTAGGATCGTTAAAAGTCCAAAGCCAAAATTTATATTTATCAAAAATTATAAAACCATTTATGTCTAAATCTTCACCTCCTCCTAAAAATGAGGATAATAAAAAAACAAGTTCAAATTCTAATAGCGAAGAGCATAACGAAACTGAAAAAAATTCTGGAAACATAAATAATGAGGAATTTACTTTAACGGATAAAGAAAAAAAGTTACTGGCAGGTTCTGACTTTTACACAGAAATGAATATTGGAAAATTAGTTTATGATAATATTATTATAAATAATTTTACTTTAAATACAAAAATAAAGAATTATAATGCAACGTTAAACAAATTATCTATGAATCTTTTTTCAGGAAGTTTATATACTACTGCAAATGCTGATTTAGGTGTTTATCCTGTTCCTTATTACGGAAATTTAAATTTAAATGGGGTTAAAGTTGAAGAAATTTTTAAAACAATAAAACCAGAATCCCAAAAAAGCCCCATTGAAGGCAAAGCAGATATAAAAATGAACTTTAGTGCGAGGGGACTCACAAGACCATCTCTTTCAAAAACTCTAAACTCTAAAGGAACATTTTTATTTAATGACGGAACCTTAAACACGAAAAACTTGGTTTCGTTAGCAGGTGAGCAATTTAATAAATTTGTTAAAAACACCTCAATGGTTGGCTTAAAAATTGATTCTGATTCTTTAAAAAAACTCAGTCTTTCTGATGACAAAAGTACTAAAAAAAGTTTGAAAAACCAAAGAGGTGATTTTGAAATTAAAGATGGAAAATTTCTATTGAGAAATACCATTTCTAGTGAGGAAGGTCTTTTAAAATTACATGCTGATATAGGCATTGATGAGTCTTTATCTGGAACAGCTATTTATATTGCAAGTAATAAAGTCAGAGATAACTTAACAAACCAAAGTAAATACGCAAAATATTTTCTTAATGAAAAAGGTGAATTTATTTTAGACTTAACTTTAGATGGTACAATTACAAATCCAGAGGTAGGAATTAACACTTCAGAATTGCAAAAAAAATTAGTTAAAAATGCCTCAAAAGAATTAACAAATAAGCTGAAAGAAGAAATCAAAAAGAACCCAGAAGCTCAAAAAATCCAAGAAGATGCTAAAAAACTTCTCGAAAAAAATGGAATAGATTTACAAAAGTTAGGTTTTTAATTCCCCTTTTCTTACATCTCTTATATGAATGATAAATCTCCAGTAAAATAAAATTTCAAAAAGGGGCATAAAGACTACTGTTACCCCATTTGCAACATCTCCCATATATTGATTAGGGATAATAAGACTTATTGCCCAAAGAAATAAGGAATAACTTGCAATTGCAACAAGAGTAAAAGCAATAAAGCGTATGCTTAGTACAACATATAAGCTAATTGCCCTTGTTAAAAAATCTTTACCAGTATTACCTCCATTCACACGGTAGGCAATAACTAAACCAATAATAACGATACAAATACTCACAATGGATTGAACTTTATCTATTATGTTTGATTCTGATGGAAGAAAAACACCTATTTCAGAAAATAGAGTGAATAATAGGACAAATATAAAAAAATAAAAAAATTTATAATTTTCTGTTAATAGATTAGAGATAAGATCATTTTTTAAGTTTTTGATACTCCATAAATACATTATTTTTTATCCTTTTAATAAGTATGAAAAGTAAAAACAGTAGTTTATTACAAGAAAAATAAAAATAATCAATACTTACAGAATATATTAAAATTTAAATATAAATTCATTTACAATTTATAATTTTTTAGATATTAAATCTGCAATTCATACATAATCCTTTAAATTCTTAATATTGATTCTCAATATCATATAACTAATTGTTTTTATTACAAATAGATACTGAATATTTATAAATTTCGTTCATTAATTATTTTTTTATATTTTAATAAAATTATCAAATATAAATCAATAATTTTAATTACATGGATTAATATATTATATTTTTTTAATTTATATTGATAATTAAAATTTGACATAAAATTTTTATAAATCTAATCCAAACAAATATTGCATTATAAATTTCATGCAATTAAATCAATAATACAAGTACATTTCTTTTAAATAAGAGGATAATATGAACAATAATTATAAATTATTTATTCTTTCTAATATTTTTGCTATTTCTTTTTTTGGATGCAAAAATGACAATAAAAAATCAAAAATTAATAATGAAGGCAACTCAATTCAATATCTTGATTTAGTAATGAATAAAAGCACAAGTCAAACAAGATCTTCAGAAATTACAGCAATAAGAAATTTTTCAATTGATGTTTTCATGAGTTGCGGAACCTTACTTAATGGAAATTTAACAGACAAAACTTTAGATAACAATAAGTTTACAATTTCGACATCAGATAATACAGCTAAATTACCTTATGAGAAAGATAAATCATGTGAATATAAATTTGAAAAATTTACGATAGACAATACTGAATATGTAGTATTTAATAATAACACATTTTTAATATTAAAATTACATAATAATGAAATCGGTCTGACTAAATCTCATTATAAAAAAGATAGTCAAAATATATTGGTATCTGGATCAAAATTATCAGGAAACAATCCTGTAAATTTAACAATATCTGATACAGTCATAAATCTTATTAATGGTCAGTATATTGATTCTAATGGAAATATATTATTAAATGATGATGCAAACATATCAAATGAATTGAAATTATTTGATAATGCTCTCACTATAAACAAATTAAAATCACCAGATCCAATACAAATAAAAGCAGTAAAAAATTCGTATTCTAAATCTAAAGATTCAAAAAGTACAATAAATATTGATTCACTTACTACTTATTCGATTATGCGTTCAAATGGTAACTATAATATGCCAACAAATAATTGTTTTATCTTTTCAATGAATAAAGCATTAGCAGATATGAAATGGGAAAATATTGATAGTTTATATAAATATGGCACTGATTCCCTATCAAAGGTTGCTTGCAGTTTTCTAAATTTAAATATTAAAAATAATTGGAATGATTATGCCGATAAAATAAATTATATTATTTCAGCAAACACAGCTGATGGTTATGAAAATTCTTACCGTGTTGTTACAATTGGAAAAATGAAATATTAATTTTATTATGAAGGAAATTTATATGATAAATATAAATAAAAAAAAATTTTATTCTTAATTTTAAATTTAATATTTATCATTGGATGTAAAAATATTAAGAATTCTAGCGTTACAAAAAATGAAAGTAGTTTTGATTATTATACTTTATATTTTTCTTCACAGAACCAATCAAAAAACAATAATTTAACTTTAATAAATAATTGGGAAATAAAAGGAACTCTTATTTGTCCTTACATTTTTGAATTACCCATAAATTTATCAAAGAATGATATAAAAATTATTACAATACCAAAAGATAAAAATTGTAAATTAAAAATTATAAATTTAACTATATTTAATTTTAATGATAGTAAAGAAGAATATCATTTAAATGAAGAAAATAATTTTTTTGAAACAAAAATCGGCAATTCAAAAGCTATTTTATATAAAAAAACAGAAAATCAACAATCAAAGATTTTTTCTTTAGTACTAAATTTTAAACAAAATAACTCAATATTTTTAAATTTATCAGATAAAGAACCTATAAATAACAAAATTCTATATGAACTTGTCGTTTCAAACTCTGATGGTATTAAAATTACAACTTTTCCTACAAATAGTGACTATGCCTTTTTTATAATTAAAAATATGAATAGAAGTATTATTAATTTTTATAATTCAAAAGTAATAAATAATAAAATAGAAATAAAAAATAAAAGTGAAATAAAATTGAATGAAAACTTTGATAGAATTAAACATATTCAAAATTGTCAAATTAATATTCAGCTTGAAGAAGGTAAAGAATGTATTTTATTTATAAAAAATAAACTTAACAAAATGGGGACCCATGGTGATAAGATTGAACTTTCTTTTCAAACCTTCTTTCATAATTCTCCAAAAATTATGAAATATATGATTCATATTTATATCGAAAAACATCTATTTATTACAGGAAATTATGATAATCCTTGTAAAGATGGAAAAAGTAAATGGGATGGAGACTATTTAAGTTGCTATGATAGCGAATTCCATGATTTTTTTAACTTTGATGAAAATAAAAATATTGTTCACAATAAAGATAATAACTTCAAAAAAGCAACTTTTATAAGCGATTCAATTAAATATACCTTTTATCAAAGAATAGATGATCCATTTAAATATTTCTTATATCTCCAAAAAGTTGAAAATTCAAATATACAAACTAATAAAGAAATTATTTTTACTAATCAAGATAATAAAAAAACAATAGCAGAAGTAAAATTAAAATCAAATTGGAAATTTATGAAAGAAAATATTTATGATCAAAATAAAATAGTTATTTATTCAGATCATATAAATATAAATAGCAACCATTATAATAATATAAATAATTATTTTTACTTCAAATTAAATAATGAAAATAACAACGAAGATAATTATAATAATTATGACCCAAATTTTTACGAAATTATAAAAATTCCAATTTATGAAAATAAAAAAATACATTTAAAATTAAGAGCATTTATAAAATGTAAGCCAAGTTTATTTGATATAAAATCATATAGAAGCTCATATAAATGTTTATATTTTGACAAAAAAAATCTTCCAAACTTAAACTTAATTTTTGAACCACATGAAAATGAGGAATTAGTTAATTTAGAAGTAAATAAAAACTATAATGCAGAATTAAAATTAGATATTATAAATTCATCTTTAAAAGTCGGAGAAATTAATTTCGAATTCACTATTACCAAAGACGAAAATAATATTTTATATATTGAGAAAAAATACAAAGTTTCTGAAACAATATAAATTCTATAGCCAAATTTCTATCTTTAATAGACTTTAAAACAATACAATATATAATAAATTAAGGAAAGATAATAGCATATTATTATCTAAAGTTAAATGAATCATTATTAGCTAGGGTATCAAATGTTTAATAAAATTATAAAAAATACATCTATGCCTTTTATTCTATTATTCATAATGAACGGATCAGGATTTTTTCATAAAAAATTATATGCTCAAAAGGTTTTTCAAAGAGAAGAGCTTATTCGATTTTCAGGTGGAAAACCCTCAACCTTCGATCCAACTAATGTAGATGATAAACCAACAACTCAATTGCTTCAGGATTTATACGAAGGACTTACTAGAATTGATAAAGATGGTAAAGTTGTTCTAGCTATAGCATCTTCATACAAAATTGAAAATAATAATAAGACTTATATATTTAAAATTCGTCCAAATGCAAAGTGGTCTGATGGCTCAGCCGTTACAGCAGAGCATTGTGCTTTATCAATAAAGCGAATTATCAATCCAAAAATTTCTACTACAATTGGCTTTAGCGCTTTCCCCATAAAGAATAGCAGAGAAATTAACCAAGGTAAATTACCAATTAGTAAATTAGGTGTAAAAACTCTAAACTCAGATACAATTGTAATAGATTTATCTTATCCATTTCCTCATTTTTTAGAGCTATTAAGTGGAATAAATTATGTTTGTCTCAATCCTAAAAGCTATGATGCAAAAGGAAACTTTATTTCAGAGAATCCTATTATTTCAAACTCTGCCTATAAAATAAAAAAAATTCAAAATGAAAAGTATATTGAGTTTGAAAAAAATCCTTATTATTACAATTTTGATAAAGTAAAAATTAAAGATGTTCTATATTATTTTACAGAAGATATGCTTTCTCAAATTAATATGTATATCACAGGACAAGCTAATATGACTTCTCCAAATATTTCTTCAGATGACATTCCTTATTTGACAAAAAAATCTGCTGAAAATAATTTAAAATCAAACAAAACACTAGATGTTATCCTTTTAACTTTAAATACCAAAAAAAAACCATTTAAAAATAATTTAAAACTTCGAAAAGCAATTTCAATGGTCATTGATAGATCTGAACTTTCTACAAAAATATTGTCTAACCCTAAATTATCTATTTATGATTTGGTTCCTAATCACATAGAAGAATACAAATCATATATTCCAAATTGGGCAAAAAAAACATATGAAGAAAGAGTCATAGAAGCTAAAAAGCTTTTTTCTGAAGCAGGTTTTTCTGAAAATAATAAATTATCTATTCAAATTAACTATAATTTACACCCTGATAATCATAAAATTGCAATTGCGATATCAAATATGCTAAAAAATAATTTAGGTATTAATGTCATTTTAAATCGGCAAGAGTTCAAAGAAAATATAACTAAATTAAGGAAAGGAGATTTTGAAATATCTTTAAATCGTTGGTATCCAAAATACATTGATGCCATAGAATATTTAGGTATTTTAGTTTCTACAAACCAAGATAATTACTCTTTTATGAAAGATCCTAAGTTTGATGCTCTTATTGAAAAAGCAGGAAGACAAACTGAAAACTCAAAACGTACATTTATCTTAGAACAAGCTGGTAAAAAAGGACTTGAGAATTATACTGTCATTCCTCTTTTAGATAATTTATCTCATTTTCTTATTAATTATGATTTAGCAGGTTATACAGGAAATGATCCCTACTTAAAACTTTATTCTCAAGATTTATATTTTAAAGAAATAATTATTAAATAGATTTAATTTTTAATTATCCATTTTATTATCTTTTGTTTCTTTAATATAGATACCACCAATTATTAAACTCATTAAAGCTATTGCAATTGGATAATATAACCCAGCATAAATATTCCCTGTATAAAGAACAAGTGACGTTGCAATCAATGGTAAAAAGCCCCCAAACCAACCATTGCCTATATGATAAGGAAACGACATTGATGTATATCTAATTCGAGTTGGAAATAATTCAACCAAAAATGCAGCAATAGGTCCATATACCATAGCAACAAAAATAACCAATATTGATAATAATACAATCACTCCAATATAATTGATATTTTCTGGTTTAGCAGAAGCAGGATAACCTGCATAATTTAATGCATCATCTAGTAATTTTGTATCAAAAGATTTTAACTCATTTGAACCAATTTTGATTGATAATGTATCCGTAGGAGTTTCAACAATATTTAAATTAAAACTATACCCTTTTTTTGATAAATATTCTTTTAATTGATAACAATTTTCTTTACATTTATTTGTTTCTATTGAAATTGGAAAATTTATCATTGCGTTACTTAAAACAGGATTACCAAAGTGGGTTATACCTTTAAAAATAGGAATATAAGCAATTGAGGCAAGTAAACATCCTGTTAAAATCACTTTTTTTCTTCCAATTTTATCAGATATTTTTCCAAAAATAACAAAAAATGGTGTCGCAATTATTAATGAAACAGCAATCATTAAATAAGAATTTTTAAAATCAATCTTTAATGTATTTTGAAGAAAAAATAATGCATAAAATTGCCCCGTATACCAAACAACACCTTGTCCAGCAGTTGCCCCAAATAATGCCAATAAAACCAATTTCAAATTTGGTATTTTGGTGAAGCTATCTCTTAGCGGAGATTTAGATCTTGTTCCTGATTCTTTCATTTTTAGAAACAATGGCGATTCATTTAGTTTTAATCTTATGTATACAGAAATGATCAATAAAACGATGGAAACTAAAAAGGGAACTCTCCATCCCCAAGTTTTAAATTCATTTTCATCCAAAGAAAGACGGCAAGCTAATATAACAATTAGGGATAAAAGAAAACCTAACGTAGCCGTTGTTTGGATCCAACTTGTATGAAGCCCTCTTTTTTCATGAGGTGCATGTTCTGCAACATAAGTAGCAGCTCCACCATATTCTCCTCCTAAAGCAAGGCCCTGTGACAATCTTAATACAGTAAGTAAAATAGGAGCAAAAATTCCAATTTGTTCATATGTTGGCAAAAGTCCAACTAATGCCGTAGATAATCCCATCACAATGATTGTTATTAAAAAGGTATATTTACGTCCAAAAAGATCCCCAATTCTACCAAATAATAAAGCACCAAAAGGACGAACTGCAAATCCAGCACCAAAAGTAGCAAGGCTAGCTAAAAATCCAGCTGTTTCGTTACCTTTAGGAAAAAATAAAGAACCAAAAAAAACGGCTAATGTACCATAAAGATAAAAATCATACCATTCAAATACGGTGCCAAGCGATGACGCAATAATAATATTTTTCGCCTTATCCTTATTTTCCATATGAACCTCATTTTAAAGATTTATTATATTTTACATGAGGTAGAATGAAAAAAAATAAAGGCGCCAGAATCTTGAATGTTCTCTAATTAGTTAAAATATTTTTTAAAGGTTTGATCATACTTTCCAGATGACTTCCACTGTTTTAAGAACTCATTAAATTTTTTGATTAAAACTTTATCTTTTATTCTGCCTGCTACACCAAAATGTTCATTATTTGAATCGGTATTTTTATAATCAAATACTCCTGGAAATTTTTTTTCAATTGAAACACCATAGGATAAATCGATTATAATCGTATCTACTTTGTTATTTCGAACGGCATTAATTACATCACCATACTCATTAAATTTTAATATAATTGATTTATTTAAATTTTTTGCAGCATAAAAATCGTTTGTTGTTCCTAATTTTACACCAACTTTGATTTTTGGATTATTTAAATCTTCAGGACTTTTAATCTCAGATATTAAAGTATTATTTTTCTTAAATAAATAAACAATCCCACTTGTAAAATAAGGATCACTAAATAGAATGGATTTTTTTCTTTCTTCCGTTATAGTTAGCCCTGCTGCTATCATATCACATTTTTTTGTATTTAAAGCAGGAATAATCCCATCAATATTATAATTGATAATCTCTAATTTAGATTTTAAATAGCTCGAAAAATCTTTCATCATATCAATATCAAAACCTTCCCAACCTCCATTTGAATAGGAAGAAAAAGGGATAAACCCTCCCGTCGTACAAACCTTAAATGATGCTATATTTTTTTTTGAGTCTTTCTCAGAGAGCTGTTCTTCAGCTTGTGCTAATCCAAAATGAAGAAATAAAAGACAGCTCGCTAACTTAAGCAACTTTATTGCCATATTTGTACCTTTCATATGAATCTATTATTTTTAAAACCACTAAGTTACAGTTTATCAAATATTTAAGAAGAAAACATGCTTTCCAATTGAATCAAACATTATGCTGATAATACAATAATTTTCAATTATTTGTCTATTCATTTATTTAGAATTACATTAAATATTATCAAATACTAAAAAGGTTTTTAGTATCAAATAATTATAATTATATGTTCTAATAGAATTCAACTAAAATTTATGTAATATTTAACATCTTATCAAGAATAGCATTTATGTAACCAATTGATAAAAGCTTTTCTTAAAAAAGAAGGATTATGTTTTTGAAAGATAATATAACATGAAAATTATAAATAAAAATATGAAAACAGAAGACGATATCATATTAGAAGCTGTAAAAGGTAAAATTATCACCCATCAAAATGAGCTTGTTGCCATTCTAAAATCTTTGAATGTTGACATTCCTCAATCCACTCTTTCAAGAAGACTGAAAAAGCTTGGCATAGCTAAAATAAACAATCAATATACTATCCTTGGAACAAGACCTCGAATTCAAAGCCCCATTTTGAGTATTAAAGTTTCTATGCCCAATATCATTGTTTTACATACCCTACCAGGTCATGCCAATTCGCTCGCCATTCAACTTGACGAAAAAATTTCATTTGAATCAAAAAACTCTTTGCATGACGCTTATAGTACTTTATGTGGCACGATCGCTGGTGATGATACTGTCCTTGTACTTTGTGATGGCTCAATAAATGGGTTAGAAAAATTGAAAAAAGAAATAGAAGAAGATTTCACAGTGGACGAAACGTATTAATTTAATTTCAAATAAATTGATATATTAACAAAAAATCATAATCAATTTATAATTTTTTTATATTAAATATCAAAATCATGGATCTCTTTTTTTATATATACATTAATACAATTTAAAAAATTAAACTAATAAACTATAATAACTAAAATAAAAATTAAATTTTATAATAAAATTTTTATAACTTAAATTTACAAATAAACTTTTTTCTAATTATATATTAAATTAAATAAATAAATTTTTATTTGTATATTTATTTTAATATATTATATTTTAAAAAACCGTTTATATAATTAGCGGTAAAAAATATTTTGAATATCATTTAAAAGGATTATAAATGAAAAAAATAATTTTTATAATTTCACTATTTATTGCAAATAATTCTTTTGCTTATAGATCAATAGATAGTCTTTCAAATTCGTATTTTTTTGATACAAATGGGAATCGAGTGGAGTACTGTAAAGTTTATTTCATGCAATTAAAATATAATTATATGATTAACGGAATTAATTCAGAATTTAAATTTATTAGCAAAAGGGAAAATGATTCTCATTTGAGCGATTATTTTCCATACAACAAACAAAATAACACAGAAGAAGTTATATTTGAACCTAGTTTTAAATCAAATTTACAATGTGGCAATTACGGTATTGAATTAAAAAAAGGATTTAAAATTAATTCTAATGATAAATATATTAAAAAATCTGATAAAGTAAGAATAAATTTTCTTGCCAATGAATTTGAAAACCCATATTTATCTCAATTTTATTATCAAAAAGAATTTGATTTAAATTCATTAGTAAGTTCTATTACTTGCCCTGAAAGATTTTGTAAATTTTCTGAAAATATTGACGCTGAATCCGAATTTTCCAACTTTTTTTCTAAAAAAGTAGATGACTTTTATAATTATGAAGATTGATTAGAAATTTAATTTTAATAAAAAATCATCTGAGAATCTATTCCAGTATCTATTTCAATAAGACAAGACCTAAATAAATATATTAATAATTTCAATAATTTAAATACTTGATTATTTACTTTATCTATTCTATAATCTATTTCAATAGACTATGGAATGGAGTACCCATGAGAGTAAAGCCTTATAATCAAGAAAAAATAAAAACAGAAATTTTGAGTTTTTTAAAATTAAATGGGAAATCCAATATCGCTCGTTTAAAAAAACATTTTCCGTATAGCCAATCCTTTTTCTCGCGTATTTTTAAATTATTAGATCAAGAAATTATTATTTTAGGAAAAGCCCGAGAAACAGAATATGCAGCAAAAAGAATAATTGATGGAAAAAACTCCAGTTACCCTATTTATGAAATTCTTGAAGATAGCTCAAGCTTAAAAATAGGTATATTATATGCGATTGAACCTAAAGGTTTTTATTTTTTGTCGCATTTAAAAAATATTTCATCCGAATATTCTGTTGATCTTCCTTATTTTTTAAATGATTTAAGACCTAGCGGTTTTTTAGGACATTTAGTTCCAAACTTAAATCCTGAATTAAATTTACCAAAAGATATCCGCATTTGGTCTAGTGAACATTGTTTAAAATATTTAACAACTAAAAGTTTTGATAATATTGGTAATTTAATTATTGGTGATCTTGCTTTTCAAAAATATCTATCTCAAAAAACACAAACAAATGGAATCGAATTTCTGAAACGAGCTGAACAATTTGAACTTTATGCAAATAATGTTTTATCCTATGGAGAACCAGGCTCTTCCGCTGGTGGAGAACAACCAAAATTTTTAAGCAATTTATTGCCTCAAAATAAACAAGTTCTTGTTAAATTTTCTCCTCCTCTTCATTCTGATATTGGGGTACGCGTAGCTGATTTATTAATTTGTGAACATTTAGCCCTGAATACACTTCATAAAAACAATATAGAAAGCGCTCAATCTGAAATTATTTTTACAAAAAATCGCATTTTTTTAGAGCTAGAAAGATTTGATCGCATTCCCAATTTAGGAAGAAAGGGGCTTATTACTTTAGGTTCCTTAGATGCCGAGTTTTCTGGAACAATGGGAACTTGGTCAGAAACATCCATAAATTTAATGAAAAAGAAAATCATTCCAAAAGAATTTTATAATGAAATTCGTCTCCTTGAATTATTTGGTCACTTCATTGGAAATAATGACATGCACTTATTTAATCTCTCTTTTTATTTTTCTAAAAATAAAGTCATAAAAATCGCCCCTGTTTACGACATGCTTCCCATGTTATTTAGACCAATGAATAATCAAATTGTTCCCAAAACATTTTCACCCCCGTTACCTTTACCAGAAGATTCAAATATTTGGGATAAGGCTTATCAACTAGCCATTCAATTTTGGAATGCGGTTTTAAATGATAAAAATATTTCATCTTCTTTTAAAGTAATAGCGCAGGATTGTCTTTTTATTTTAAATAAACAAAAAGATATTGGAAAACTTTTGCCAAAATAAAATAGATTTGATTGAAAATTGAAGTGGAATTTTGCTTTAAATTTAAATAAAAATTAAAATATATAGTTATGAAAGTTTTTCAAGCTCTTCAGATGATAAACCTGTTATTTTCATAACGATTTCAGGAGAAAATCCTTCACTGCGCATTTTTTTTGCAAATTGAATTTTAGCTTCTGTTTTTCCTTTTTCTATCCCCTCATTTATACCTTCTTGCCGCTCGGTATACATACTTGTGTTGTAGTCACTTAAGTATTTTAAACGAGCTTCATATTTTGCCCGAGCAACGGGATCTTGGCTTAAATACTCCAAAGTTTCTTGAGCTTTATTTATTGCAGAATTGTCCATTTTCATGACCTCTTTTTTATAAACAAAACGAAACAAGGTTTAAATTTGTTTCGTTTATTTTGCATAATAAATATTTTATATAAAATTTAAAATCAATTGAAATTCTCTTATAACTTTTCAAGCTCTTCAGATGATAAACCTGTTATTTTCATAACAATATCAGGAGAAAATCCTTCACTGCGCATTTTTTTTGCAAATTGAATTTTAGCTTCTGTTTTTCCTTTTTCTATCCCCTCATTTATACCTTCTTGCCGCTCGGTATACATACTTGTGTTGTAATCGAGAATATACTTTTGCCTTGCTTCATACTTTGCCCGAGCAACGGGGTCTTGGCTTAAATACTCCAGAGTTTCTTGTGCTTTATTTATTGCAGAATTGTTCATTTGCATGACCTCCTTTTTAGATGCACCTTTTAAAAAGACCATCCATTTTTCTAGGTTATTGTAATAGGTTTTTGGAACTTTGGGAACTTCTAAAAATACAAATTCAAGATCTTTTGAAAACACTTTATGGGTTTTTACATCTAAGAGTCTTACATTCGTAATAAACTCTTCTTTTTCCTTAAAAAAATTAAAGTTTAAAACATGAATACATATAGAAGGTGCCAAATATTTATATGTTTTTCCTTGTATTAATTGTTTTTCATAAAGTTTTGCCCAATAATATAAACAACGTTTTTCATACTCACCCGTATTCCGCATTTGCATTTCTAAATTCACAAAAGAACCATCATTTAGCTGCGCAATTACGTCAAACCGAGACTCTTTATCAAACTCACTATCTTTATTCACTTCATTATTTAAAAAAGTGACAGATATTATTTTTCTTTCCTCTGGGTAATTTAAAATACTATTCGCAAAATCAATAAATATTTCTTCATCCTCTCCAAATATGCGTTTAAATAAATAATCATTTTTAACATCCAGTAACTTATCATTTTCCAACTCAACATCCTTATAAAAAACAAATAAACCTCTTGTTTATTTGCCAAAGGTTTGAGTAACAAAAAATTTTAAAGAAAAAAGGGGGTGACCAGAAACTGAACAGATTGATTTTTTATATATATAAATAAACAGTTACTTTAAAAATTAAAGTAAAACCATGATATTTTATTAAAATTTATTTTAATACCCTATCGGGTTATAAAATGGCTATTTTTTAATTTTATTACCCTATCAGGTATTAAAATTAAGTTTTTCTTGCTTTAGTACCCTTTAGGGACTACACTGAAATAGTCTCTATTAATGGAGCTTATTCATTATGCCTGAAAAAAAAAGAAGAAATATCAATGAAATAGAAAAAAACTCCAATCCCATTGCTCTATTTGTAAGGGAAAAAAGAAAATACCTTGGCTACACCCAGTATGAATTTTCCAAAAGAATTGGCGTTGGACTTCGCTTTTTAAAAGAACTTGAACTTGGAAAAGAGACCTTACGCATGGACAAAGTAAACCAAGTTTTAAAATATTTAGGAGCAAGACTAGAACCTACTCCCTATCGTGAAGAGGATAATATTTAAATGGCGCGAAAAGGAAAAGTATTTGTATTTGAATATTATGCAGGAATCATAGAAGAAACCGATGATGGTCATTTTATTTTTGAATATGATGAATCCTATTTAAATTTAAAAAAACCTTTTCCAGTAAGTCTTACATTACCAATACGCAAAGAAAAATATGAATCTAAATATTTGTTTCCTTTTTTTGATGGTTTAATTCCTGAAGGTTGGCTTTTATCTTTGTCAATTAAAAATTGGAAACTAAATGAAAAAGATCGTATGGGGTTGTTACTTTCAGTTTGCGAAGACTGTATTGGTTCCGTAAAGGTCATACCTTATGAAAAATAAAATAATAAAAAATTGTCTTATTTGTTTTCAAAGTTTAGAAAATGACAATAACTATTATCACGAAAATTGCTGTAAAAATTTATTTAACTCTACACAACCACCAAGCATTTCTCTTGAAAAAAAAGAAATAGAAAAACTTGCCCTACAAAATTTAAATAAACGACTTGCTGTTACCGGAGTTCAAAAAAAATTATCCATCAGACTTTTTTCTGAAAACAAAAACTCCGTTCCTAAACTTACCATTGTAGGCGCTTTATCAGGCCAGTATATTTTAAAACCGCAATCAAAAGATTTTCCTTATATGCCCGAACTTGAAGCCTTAACCATGCAACTTGCCAAAAAATGTGGGATTGATGTTGCCGACAATGGTCTTATTTTTTTAAAAGATAAAAGCCTCGCTTATATTACAAAAAGATTTGATCGAATAAATGAAAAAAAACGCGCTTGTGAAGATTTATGCCAATTGTCTGAAGTTCTAACTGAACAAAAATATCGAAGTACCGCAGAAAAAACGGCTAAAGTAATTAAAAAATATTCTTCATTTCCAGGTAACGAATTATTAAAATACTTTGAAATAACTTTATTTTGTTTTATTACAGGGAATGCCGATATGCATTTAAAAAACTTTTCTTTATTAACTAATGAAAATGATATTATTCAGCTATCCCCTGCATATGACTTAATTTCAACAAGACTCCTTATTCCCATAAAAGAAGATCATGAAGAACTTGTTTTAAGTGTTAATGGAAAAAAGTCTAATATCAAACGCAAAGATTTTGAATTTTTTTCAAACAATGTTGGTATTAATGAAAAAAGTTTTAATTTTATTTTAAATAATTTTTTTTCCAAAAAAGAAGAAATGTTTCATTTAATAGAAAATAGTTATATTTCTGAAAAAATGAAAAAAGAATATATATTATTGATTGAAGAGAGGATGAAGAGGATAATGAATTAAAACTGTTTATTATGATTTTTTTGATAATGATACTCTAAAAAATTTTTATTTTTTTATTCTGATAAAATTTATTTAATTTTTAAATTAACTTTAACTCTTGTGCTTTATTTATTGCAGAATTGTCCATTTTCATGACCTCCTTAAAAACAAAACGAAACAAAGTTTAAATTTGTTTCGTTCATCTAGGATAATAAATATTTTATATAAAATTTAAAATTAAATATGATTCACTTATAACTTTTCAAGCTCTTCAGCAGTTAAACCTGTTGCTTGCATCACAAACTCGAGAGAAGCTCCTAATTCTCGCATTTTTTTGGCGACTTGAATTTTAGCTGCTTCTCTCCCTTTCTCCATCCCTTCATTTATACCTTCTTGCCGCTCGGTATACATGCTAGTGTTGTAATCAAGAATATACTTTTGCCTTGCTTCGTACTTTGCCCGAGCAACGGGGTCTTGGCTTAAATACTCCAGAGTTTCTTGTGCTTTATTTATTGCAGAATTGTCCATTTTCATGACCTCCTTTTTAGATGTTCCCTTTAAAAAGACCATCCATTTTTCTAGGTTATTATAATAGGTTTTTGGAACTTTGGGAACTTCTAAAAATACAAATTCAAGATCTTTTGAAAACACTTTATGGGTTTTTGCATCTAAGAGTCTCACATTCGTAATAAACTCTTCTTTTTCCTTAAAAAAATTAAAGTTTAAAACATGAATACAAATAGAAGGTGCCAAATATTTATATGTTTTTCCTTGTATTAATTGTTTTTCATAAAGTTTTGCCCAATAGTACAAACAACGTTTTTCATACTCACCCGTATTCCGCATTTGCATTTCTAAATTAACAAAAGAGCCATCATTTAATTGTGCAATCACGTCAAACCGAGATTCTTTATCAAACTCACTGTCTTTATTCACTTCATTATTTAAAAAAGTGACAGATATTATTTTTCTTTCGTCTGGGTAATTTAAAATACTATTCGCAAAATCTATAAATATTTCTTCGTCTTCTCCAAATATGCGTTTAAATAAATAATCATTTTTAACATCCAGTAACTTATCATTTTCCAACTCAACATCCTTAAGTAAACAAATAAACCTCTTGTTTATTTGTCAAAGGTTTGAGTAACAAAATATTTTAAAGAAAAAAGGGGGTGACCAGAAACTGAACAGAATGATTTTTTATAAATATAAATAAACAGTTACTTTAAGAATAAATGATGTTTTTGAATATGACCCAGCTCTTTTTTCCAACGTGAGCTAATTTTGCAAACTGCTTCTATTAATGAATTAATTCTGTTACTTCTTCAGTAATAGTTTTTAATTCAACAATCCCATATTGATATGCAATCGTTATGCCCTAAAGATATTTTCCTAATTACTAAAAAATATTTTTCTTAACTATTGGTCGATTTTTTTTGTAGTCAATATGATCTATTGCAAATAAGGTTTGAATATGATGTTTTATGTTTCCTTTTTTTCGATCAAACCTTTTTGTCATAAAATGTGAGCGGTTATTTTCATTTAGCAGTCGACATTCGGACATTTGAATTTTGGCATGAGTTACCATTAAATAATATGCATACTCTATTCTGCCATAGTCTTGGGATGCACCAAGTTCTTTGTCTTGCCCCCATGCCATCAAACTTTAGTAACCATTACTCAAACTCATTTGTAGCCTCGACTTGACCTGAGCGAATTTCATTCGTAACAGGATTCCATTAAATTACAGCTTTTGCTTTTGCGCCACCAGCAGATGTTCCTACTCATATAATTCTTCTTAATTTTTCGCCATATAGTGAAATATCAAAGCATCTCCAAAATCATTGGGTAAAGAGTCGTATAAAACAGAACAGCTTATAAATATTTATTCCAAATATAAACTTTAATTAAATTTACTTTTTTAAATTTGATTTAAAACTTTTCTCAATAAGCGCTTGAAGCTATTTAGAAAAAATAGCAGGTACTACAATGAACTCTTTAAAGGCTTTTTCAAGGAGTAAAGATTATTAAAAGCTTTTAAAGGTGAAAAAAAATTAAGATTTTATTAATTGAAAATCAAAAAAAGCTAAAGCAAAAATGCTCTAGCTTTTAAATAAATTAGACTTTTAAATTCTATTTATTTTTTAAATGTTACAACTATATTATCTCTTTTATCAGCATTCAAAGTATAGCCTGATAACTGAGCAATTTTTAAAATACCTGAGAATTCTTTATCTTTATTTGAAACATTTTCAATTACTGCTTTTGGCAACTTAATAACGTATTGAGTTTTATTTGCCAATTTTTCTACTACAAAAGGAGCAGAAATTTGAAGAGTGTCTCTCAAAGTATTGTCATCTAATGAAAGTGGGTTTACATTTAATGAATCATTTGATTTTAAAATATAAGCAGAAATTGGAGCACTTACTGCATCACCAGCTGTATTTTTTAATAAAACAATATCATCTTTAATTGCAGTATTTCCATTATTTGAAATAATATAGTTCTTTGTGTCAACTATATTTCCAGCTGTGAAAGTATATGCTTTAGATAAAACTTTATTATCATGATCTTTTAATGAAACAATTACATCGTATGTTTTATTTGGCTCAGCATTTTTTGTTGCACAAATATAATCTTTGCCAGATAATTCCTCAATACTCAAAAACTTTGATGAAGGAATACTTATTTTAAAATCAGAAACTGTTGCATCAGCTTCAGCTCCATCTTCTTTTAATTTATAAGAAACTTTTGAAAGTGATGCACAGTTTTTAATAAGACCTTGTGTTAAGCCAGGAACAATTAAATTAGCTAAATCAACTTTATTCCCATTTTTAGTGAACTCAATTGTTGATAATTTAGGAGCTGTTCCAACAAAAATAGCCTTGGTATTAGAATCGTTAAGTGTTAACTCTCCATTTTTATTATATTTTTGAATAGCAATTTTTAATTTAATTGGTTTGTAAGCTGTTAAAGCTTGTGCTGTTACCAAAGTTAAAGGATTATCATATGCATTTACAAAAGCTGAGCTAGAATCAATGACTGTATTAACAGTTAATGCGTTATTTGTGTCATCTTCTTCTGTAATTTTTATTTTGTAATTATCATTCTCTGACTTTTGTTTTGTAATATCTATATAATCAGTATCAGTAAATTTTACTAAAATGTTAGCACTGTAGTTAGTATTTATATTAAGTGTATCTAAAGCAAGTTCAGATTGTTTATTTTTGAACTTAACATCTTCTAATACGCCATTAATTACATTAACACTTAGTACTTTTGTAATTTTCCCAACAGTAACTGTAAAATTTTGACCATTTTCTAATTTTAAATCTTTAGGAACTTTAAATTTAATAAATGTAATTTTATCTTTAACTTCAGATGTTAGCTCTAATTTTTTATCATTTTGAGTTTTAACAATAACATCTTCAATTTTTGAAATTGGAGTTATTGCTCCATTTGAATATTCAGCATCTATAAAGAATTCTAGAGATTCTGAACCACGAGGCGCATTTAGTGAAACTATATTAGGATAAGAAGTGTCTTCGGCTTTAGCCTTATTACCTTTAAAAGTAAAAGTTTTTAAAACAGCCATATCAGAAACAGTTGTTTTAGCTGATTTGAAAAAACCTTCGCTTCTTACTGTAATGAAAGCAGGATCACCTTTTACAGCTTTAGCTTTTAATAATGTTCCTTTAGGAATGGTATTACCATTATTATCATTTTTTGTTCCATCAGCAAAAACATTTTCTGCATTAGCACAAACTTCATTTGTTTCATCATTTAATTCAAACTTTTTAGAATTAGCAGTAGCTGTGTCTAAATTAACAGAAAGATTGCCAGCTTTTTTTGCATGTTGTGTGAAGTCTGCTTCTTTTCCATTTTCATCTGTATAAGTAATTGTATATGTGGAGCATGAGCCTTCAGGAATCTCACCATTAAATTTAACTGTTAAGTTTTTAATTGGTTGTGGTTTTGATTCATCTTTTTTTGATGACTCATTTGCAGTTGGCTTATTGTCATCAGATTTTTTGTTACATGCAGTAAAAGCCAAAGTTGCTATACCAACACTCACAGCAGTAAGTTTTAAAGAACTCTTCATTGTCATTAAATTTTCTCCATAAAAAAGAATAAAATTTGAAATAAAACACAGGTAATTATTGTAATTGCAAATTAACAACAATGTTTTATCTGCAATTTGGAAACTATAGATCACAGAATTTGTAAATGTCAAAATTTTAATACAAATTTAATAATCATATAAAATAAGATTTTTTTTGAAATTACCTGAATTAGAATAAAGATAAATGATTTCAAATGGTAAGAATATAAAATTTATTTGGATATCTTTATTTAAAAATAACTAACTAGCCAAATTTAATTTTTTTTATAAATTAAAATCATGATTAATTTAATTTATTAAATAACGAATTCATTTAATTAAAAAAATATTTAAGGTTAATTAGATTTATTGCAAAAAGAACAATAACTTAAACATATAATATAAACAAAGCTTTTAAAAATCAAGATTATATTTAGTGTCATCAATTTTAATTTATAATAAAACATAACATTTAAATTATTTATTTTAAATAATAAGTAATATAATAATTATAATTTTTTAGATGACAAAAATATTTTTTTAATTAAAATTAATTTTTTATTAAAGAAGTATAAATTTTTAGATGACTAAATGATGAAATTTTTATTAAAATTAGTCAAATATGCGATTAGACGAATTGATTAAATTTGTTGCATAATTTTTGCAAAATAATTTATTAGAATTTTAACATTTTAATAATACTAATTATTTTATTGTACTATATTGCTAGTTCCATGATTTTTTTAATAAAACAGGGGATTTCTCAATTTTAAATGTATAAACTACAATAGCCTGTCATAGAGTGCGTCCACCTTATGTCAGACTATTGTAATTAAATTGCTAAAGTGAGATTTTTTAGAACCTCACATAGTATTAGATGTTATATTTTAAGAAAACTTATTACAGTCTTTTACTGGTTATTCTTAAACAGTAACTTCATTCAATTTTGCTTCGATTTTCTTAATTTTCTCTTTAATGGTATTAATAGCTTTTTCAGCCTTATCTGTTTCTTCTAAAGCCTTATTATATGTTTCTTTAGGTATCTTATCTTTTACACCTTGTTTATTTTCAGGTAGAATAGCAGCATTAGTATCTACTGCACTAACCAAAGCATCATATTTAATTTTTTCTTGGTCACTTAAGCCTTTTTTAGTATTATAGTCAGATTCGGCTGTCTTTAAATCTAATTTAAGTTTTGATAAATCTTCCGCAGAGATATGAACATTTGAGTCCCAACCTTCATTATAATTATATAATTCTTTATAATTATCAAAACTTACTTCAGATGTTAATTTTGTTGAACCTAATGATAAATGATTAATATGACCAAAGTATGTTGTTTTCATAGCTTCAGGAGTAGCTACTGATGTGACATTACTAGGAGTAGTATTAAATGAAACTCTTTGAGCTTGCATAGATGAAGAGAAATAATTTACCACATTTCCATCAGCCATAGGGCTTTGTAAAACAAGTTTAAGAATTTCTGGATTAGCTTGTTCAATTTTTAAAGTTATTGGAGATTTATTGTGATTATCATTTAATTGATTATTTCCCAAAATAACTACTCTTGGATTAATAGCTGCTGCAATAGTATTATCAACTTTAGTTCCAAACTCATTATTACTCTTTAAGAAATAAAGGCCAATAGATTGTTCTTTCGTGTTTACAAACTTGAAATCACCTGAATTTACAGTACCAGTACTGTCTCCTTCGTATCTCATAACAACAACAGGGGTATCAACAGCAGCAATTGCTTCAACACTTAACTCGTTAGATTCAAGATTTTGGAAAGTAGATTTAAAGCTTACTGAACCAGTACCTTTATTTGAGGCACAAATTACATTACGGTTTGCAAAAGATTCGTTTGCTCTGTCTTTAAAGTCAGAGAATAGAGCAAAGTTAGTATTATTTGAAATTAATTGAGAAATTTTAGCATTATTATTATAGCCTTCAACTTTAACATCACCAACATACAATTCTGTAAGTGCCCTTGAACATAAATTACGTTTAACATCATCATATGCGTTACCACCTTGAGGTAAGGATATGGTTTTAGCAATTTCGTTTGAAGATTTTTCATTAAGAATTTTGGTATAACCATTATTGTCATAAGTTCTAAATGATTGTTTTAATACAGGTTGTGTTTTGGAAACTACAAAATATTGCTTATCAATTAAATTATTTTTATATAAAGCTTTTAAATCATTTTTAGCATTATTATAATTAGCACTATCTAACTTAATTTTAGCTATTTGATTTGCTGAAAGACCTTTGTAATCATTATCTTCTAAATAATTTGGAACAAATTCAACATCAACTTCTAGTTCATAAAAATTATTATTTGTGCTTGAGAAAAATGGGGTATTTCCAACATCAATATAGCGCTTAGAAGAAACGGAATCTAATTTACCAACAATTTTTTCTGTTAATTTATTATTTACAAACAAGCCTGTGCTTGAATCTGCTTCTTTAGATTTTACAATGCTAAAAGAATGAGCTTGAGTAGAGTTATTTAAATCTTTTAATGAGTAGTTAACATTAAATGTACCATTATTATGGTTACTATCAAAGATTGATTTAAATTCAGTTGGTTTATCGGAGTATGCTGCTAAAATATCGAATTCTTGTCTTCCAAATACATTTGTATTAAGTTTAACAATTTTATAGCCCATAGGAACTGATGGAATTACTTTTATCACAATTTCTTGAGTATAGGCTGGTAACTCAACTTCATTATTTGCTACATTTGGTTTAATCTTAACAGATATTTGGTATTCTTTAAATTCACGACTAATTGGAATACCTGAAGAATCAATAACCCAGCCACCCTGAATAGCATCGTAACTTACATTAATTTTCTTTTTATTTGCATCTAATAATTCTACTTCTGCAAGAGAGTCTGTTAATTCAATATCACCATTGTCTCTTATTTCACTTTCGGAATTATCACGGCCAGTAAGAACACCATATATTTTAAATGATTTAGATTTTAAGCCTGCAGGCATTAAATGAGCTTTTTGAACTCCATCTTGTTTGACGCTTACGTGTGCTACAACAACATCCAATGTTTCTGAAGCAGAAATATGATTTGGATTAGTTAGAGATCCTATTCTTACATTTAATGTTACTTTATTGTGAATACCTTCTTGAGAACCATTAGAAAATGCACGTGCTGGAGTTTTATTTGTTTCAGTTTTTAAGAAACTTTTAGCACAAATCCTTCCGCCATCAAGAATGAAGTCTTTTTTAGAAGCTTCATCTAGTTCTACTTGCATATCACCATTATGTTTTCCATTATTTGATGTATAAAAAGAAGTGATATCACTCCATTTAGTAGCATCTAATGGATCTATAACACGAACTCTATAATCTGCACATGCGTTTGATGGTATTTTATTACCACTTGGAAGTACAATTTTAACTTTATCTTTAGTTAAATCGAACTCTTGAATGATTTCTACACTATTTCCAAATTTATCTGTTTTATATGATTTTACTATACATTTTGTACCTGCTTGTTCACATTTAGGAACCAAAAGTACATCGCCTTTTACATTTTTTACATCATTTCCATTTTGATCTTGAACTTTAGTTGGTGTTGTTACTGATCCATCTTTTCCATTTAATCCATTAGAACCATTTGTTCCATCATTGGAATTTTTTTTACAACCTGTCAATGCAATGCTCGCTATACCCAAGCCAAGTGCAGTGAGTTTTAAAGATTTTTGAAATGTCATGTATTTTTCTCCTAAAAAAAACAAAATACTTAAAGCAAAAGATATAAATTGCTGAAATTGCAAAGTAACAGATGAGTATATTTGCAATTTTGTTTCTATATCTGATTTAATAATAAGTTGTCAAAAAAAATGAACATAAATAACAAATATATTTACACTTTTTATTATTTTTAATAATAAAAATATCTAAAAAATAATATATGATATTTTTGGTAATCATTTTTAATATTTTTAACTCTAAATTAGAATCGCTAAAAAATATGTAATCGCGTTTAATTTATTTTTATTTTTTTTGTAAATTATTATATTTTTTTCTATAAATTCTTTATGATAAGTTTTGTTGTTTTAAGAATGCATAAAATTAAGAAAATAAAGGTGCTATAAATAAACACAAATTTTATTTTTCCAATTTCAAAATTTCATTTAAAAATTAAACGGACAAGAATTATATGAATGGCGTTAAAAAATTGGAAACCTGCTGAGCTTGAGTCCCACCAGCAGAATTTGTTATTCCAGAGGTAACAGAAGTAATTGCTTGGGTGAGCTGATTGCTATTTCCCGAGTTAGAAGCTCCATTTACATTTGCAATTGTGGAAAACAATAAAGCAATTTGAGCATTGGTTAACGTACCACTGGCACGAAGTGTATTTAATAAGTCTTGCATTTGAAGAAGTAAATAAATGCCAAGCAACATTTGTTGTAAAAAAGACATATCACTTGTTAAACTTGCGGTTGGAATTGTTGCCATAGTATTTGTTGCTAAAACCAATTGAGAAAAAATAAAAGCAGTTGGAGTTGGAAGTAGAGCAGCTGAAAAGTTAATTGGGTTTGAGCTTGGATTTGAAAGTGATTTATCTGTCGCTGCTTTTATTAAAATATCATAAAGTTTAATTCCTCCAATAGCAGCATAACAAGATGCTAAAAGAGAAACAGCAGAGTAATTAGTTGGGTCGTTAGCAATTAGAGTTAATAATTTTGTCTGCGCATCGGCGTAATTGCCGTTTTGCATATCGTTGATAGCTTGTTCTTGCAAACTTTTTTTTGTAGATAAGGTAGCAAGAACGTTACCTCCACAAGATAAAGTAGCAACTGTTAATAATGAAATAGCAAAAATAAAATTTCTTTTTTTCATATTTCAAAACCTAATGAAACAAAATACACTTTTTGTCCAACCAACCCCGATTGTATTGCTTCGTCTCTCGAATAAACCCCTGCTTCTAAACGAAACAAGAATAAATTTAAAACCATTCCGTAAGAAGGCCATCCTTGCAAATAACCAAATCCAAATCCAAAAATACGGGTGATTAAAACTTTACAGCCCATAAAAATTTTTTTAGGACGATCTTCACCATAGACATCGGTAATATCTCTATAATCCAAAGAGCAATGTAAGGCATTTGTGAAGTCATGAAGGGCAAAACCAATGCCCGCATTATAAGTTTGAAGCCAAGGAGGCAACCCACCGGTAAAGGTTGTATTGCCAAAATCGGCAACGACTCCAGCAAGTCTTAAATCAAAATTTTTAGTGCGGTATTGTGTTGTAAAACCTATATCTGTAGAAAGACCATTTCCTTTTTTAAGAGCGCTTGTTAATTTACTTGTAGCGAGGCTTGGATTTGATGCATCGGAAACAGAAAGACTTGTATTGACTTCCGAATTATAAATATATTTTGGACCAACTCCAATAGCAAAATAATCGCTTAAAGTTGTACTCATTGTTGTTGCCACACCAGCAAAAGCATTGCTTTTAATTTGCAACTGCGGAACTCCTACCGTTCCAAACTGTTGACCGTTAACATCAAGTTTAGAAGATGCAAAACCGGCAATCCCAAAGTTAGATGTAAGAACTCCAGCTGCACTATCTAAGCCAACATAAATTGGTTTTTTAAAAGCATCTTCAATAATATTTGTTGCGAGTGTTGTTGAATTTCCTGTTCCCGTATGAGCAACATCTCTTGCAGCACTTATGGTTCCATCACCAACACTTAGTGTACTTCGAAGAAAAATCCATCTAAAATAACCTTCTCCAAAAGCGGGTAAACTTGGATTTGAGAACAACACTCCTTCTTGAGTTGCACGGGTTAAACTTGCCCCACCACTAGCAAGATCAAATGGATTTTGATAAATTGGAGCAGATTTTTTTAAACTAGAAGTATCTTGAGCATTTCCATGGAATGAAATTAAGGAAACAATTACAACATAAATTGTATTGGGCAATCGAAAATTATAATATTTTTTTTTTAAAAAAGAGACTTCCATATGATATTTATAATTCCAAATTGCCAAATTATTTATTGTCAATTTAAATCATCGGAAATTAAGAAAATGAAATGAGAAAAGGGAATGATTCATGACACAAAATGAAAAAATAAAAACCAACAGAAGTCCTCATGCAACTATTATTTCATATAATGGAATTTATCCTAAGTTAACTGATTCTGTTTTTCTAGCAGATGGCGCTCGCATTATAGGTGATGTTATAATTGAACAAAACTGTAGCATTTGGTTTAATGCCATTGTTAGAGGCGACGTAAATAGCATTTACATAGGAAAAAATACAAATATTCAAGACAATTCTGTAGTACATTGCACTTATCAAAAATTTGCAACTCATATTGCAAACGATGTGAGCGTCGGTCATTTAGCAACAATACATGGTTGTAAAATTGAACGTGGGTGTTTGATTGGAATGGGCGCTATTATTATGGATGGCGCTATTATTGGTGAAGAATCCATTGTTGGTGCCGGAGCTATCGTAACACAAGGTGTTACCATACCACCACGTAGCTTGGTTCTTGGCTCACCTGCAAAAGTAATGAGACAAGTTTCCGACAAAGAATACGAAGGCGTTATCGCAACCACGCTTCGTTACCTTGAATATGCAAAAGGATATAATTATTCCTTAAGTAAAAAGGATTTTTAAATGGATAAACTCATTCCAAGTAAACTTGGGAAATTAAAAATAATATGTTCACTTCCTTTATTTTCAGACTCTATCTGCATTAAAAGGCAATCTGCAGCGGAACATGGTTACACTCAAATTATATTAAGCATGATATTAGCTCCTTATTTAGATCTTTCCACAACAGAACAATGCGAGTTGATTGAACTATCCATATTCGCAGAATTACCTAAAACTTTATTGGGTGATCCTAGTTACCACTTGCGACAAAATCATCCTGAAGTAAAAGAAATTTACGACACCATAAGAGGAAAAATTTGGAAAGAAACAGAACTTTCTTTAGGAATTGAAACAACACGCTCTGCTACTTTATTTGGTTTACATGAATTGATCGATTCCTTTGCCTCTATGCTATATATTGAAAAAGAATGTTTACTTGGCAATCAATTTTTTGCTGCTGAACGACATAAAACTTTTTATGATAAAAAAAGAAAACAAGCATTAACAAATGAAGATCTCTCTAAAATTCATCCTTGTTCTCTTTCAGATTCTCAATCTCCTTATAAAAAAACAAGTGTTACTAAATTTAACTGGAAAGATGCCATTACGTTACTGGATCAAATATTTGATGAAGCAAACAGAGGACGTCTTGAAAATGGAATATCTGGTTATTCTTCCACCTTTTTAGGAATGGTCGAAAAACTAAAGGAACATTACCGTTACAAAGGATGGAGTTATCATTTTCCAGAAAGTGTAGGAGAGCATACGTTTCAAGTGGTCTTTTTATGTCGCCTTTTAGCAACAAAACTTAATTTGCCAGAGAAACTAAGGGTTCAACTTTATCATGCCGCTGCCCTTCATGATTTAGCAGAAGCTTATGCGAGTGATGTCATTTATCCTATTAAGTTGCGTGAAAAAGAAGTTGAAAAAATACATCGCAATATTGAAAAAAATATTATTCAAAATATTTGTCAAAGATTCCGATTATCATGGCCCACCGATCCCCATGTTTTAGCAATTGTAGACATATGCGACCGTTTTTCTTCACAAATTTATTTTGATAGAGAAACAAGAAGTGGGAATACCCATTTTAATGTCCCAAATTCGTCAATGGAAGTGGTCAGAGATTTTTATCAAAAAGATTATCCTGAAATATTTCAAGAACTTGATAACTTATGGCTTGAATACGTCTCTAGTTTGTAGAAATAATGAGCCTTTTTACTTTCATAAACAGAGCTCATCTTTTTTACCAAACCCCTTGCCAAGTATCTTTAGAAACGTTATAGGTTCTTCCTCCTGATAAGGTGCTGTGGCGGAGCGGCTACGCAAACGATTGCAAATCGTTTTCACATCGGTTCAAATCCGATCGGCACCTCCAAATTGAATTTAATCCTGAACATCTCAATTAAAAATCAATCAAAAAAAAACGCAAATTTTTTGTTCAATTTTTTTTTACAAAAATCTCATTATTTTTTATATTTTTTAAAAAATTTCATATATACAATAATTTAGTTTTAATTTTTACAAAATTTGACAAAATTAAAACAAATTACACATAACATCTGTAATATGGAGATTGTATACAAGATGGTGTTTTCTCAAAGCTTGCCAAGGATTAGTAAAAATACAATTAAAAAAAACCATTTAAGCAAAAATTCAATAAAAAGTACAAAACCGATTTTGGAAGATCTCATTCATCAGCCTTCCTTTTCCTTAGTCAGTCTATTTTTAAAGTTTATTGAAAATGACTTTTATGCTTATGGTGACTTATCTCTTTTTAAGTCCTATTTTGAAAATAACATCCAACAAAGTTTTGATTATTTAATACAAACTCAAAAATTAAAAAAAGATATTTACTCAAATAAAATTGCATTTGATGAAAATGAAATCGAAAATCAAAATTCAAGCAATATATCGCACAATAATCAAATACAAATACCTGAATTCAAAATAAATGATTACATAAATTATGAGAAATGTATTAAGGAACAAATTCAAAATAAAAATATTATATATGATGATACAGATTGTCATAATCAAGAAAACAATCCGTTTATAAATAAACTTGAAAAAGATGTTCAAAACCTAATTCAAGATAAAAGTTATAGTAATTTTTACTTTATCCAAGACTTATCTCAAAAACAAAATACATATGGACTTTTTGTTTATTATCGTTTTGAAAAATGTCAGATCGTTTTTTATAATACTAAAACAGGTTTAAAACTATTTGAATTAAATGAATTATCTTTTTTAAATGAAAATATAAATAAGTTACTTAATAAAGATAATAATTATTATTTTTCCTTTAAGCTAAAAATTCTTCATGAAAAAAATGAGACTGTTGTAAATCACAAGTTAAATGAAACTATCTTTCAAAGCATATTATTAAAATCAATCAAAGAATATACAAATTTTATTAATTCAAAAAAAACAACTTATTTATCATCAAATTCAAAAGAGGATTATTTATATTGCCAAACCATTCTTAAAAAAGAGTGGTTAGATACCAATGTCATATTTAGTGAATTTTTTACAAAATATTCCAGTTTAATCCATAAATTGAAATCAAATATGAATGTCATAAATGAAAAAAGTTTTTGGATTTTCTTTTTAATTAACTTTTATTCATTTAATAATGAAATTATTAAAAACACTTTAAATACTTTAGATCCATTTTTAGGAAAAGAAAAAATAAGTGTTTTTTTATATAATTATTTTAATAAAAAAACCTTAATTTCAAGTTTGCAATCAAAAAAAATAATTTGCCTTATTATTTTAGAAACCTATAAAAACCTTTCTTTATGTGGTTTTAGAATTCCGTTTTATAGTTTTATTAATGTTATTAATTTAGGCAAACATAAATTCACTTTTGGTAAGAATTTTTTAGAAAGTTTTCGTTTTGATTTTGAATCTACGATTCAAGAGTGGAATGAACAAAATATTATTTATAATGAACGATATATTTCAAAAAGGTATAATACAACATATCAATCAATTATTGGTTTTAGCTCAATTGGAAAACTAAATATTGAATCTCTTACAAGTGATATTCCTTCTTATACGCAATTAGAAAATCACTTTTTAACGGCAACAAATAACAATGATAATATGGTAACGAAATTTTGCTTAGGGTCTTTAAATAAAAATAATCTTCATCAAATAGATAATTTTTTAAATTTATATTTGAAAGATCGTTTTTCAAACTTACTAAACCCTAACAATAAATTTACTTTTATTCAAAAAATTAGCCCACAAATTCATGACATAATGGTAATATATTATATAGATTATTCAATTGAAAAAATAGAAAAGACAAAATTAAATAATCCTATTTATTTATGCTATAATTTCACAGTAATTACTAAAAATAATAAAATATGGACTAAAAACTTTAATTTTGGATTTTTAAATCACACAATTCATAATAAATACTCAAGTGATATAAATGAAATAATTTTAAAATTTGTTGCAGACAAAAATATTAATCAATATTTTAGTAATAAAAAACACAATGAAATTTTGTACGAAAATTTATATTAAAGGTTTTCATTTATAAACATTTTTATGAATGAATCGGAACGTCTATCGGATAAATAATGATAAGCTGTTACTTCATTACCAGCCGCATCTTCATTGCTAAAAGCATGTGTGCTCATTCCATGGGACACAAATGTAAAATCAGCATTACAAGCAATCATCTCATCATAAAAATTCTTAATATCTTCAGAAGAAACCAAAGGATCCCTTGCCCCGTGTAAAATAAGCATTTTAGGCATTTTTTGGTGAGAAGGAACTCTTATTTTACTTGTTAATAAACCATGAAGAGAAATAGCACCCGTTAGACCTTCACCATACCTTGCTAACTGCAATGAAGATGCACCACCAAAACAATAGCCAATAGAAAATAATTTAGAAGTATTTACATTTGAATTTCTTTTTAAAAGTTCAAAAGGAGCAACAATTCTATCTTTATAAATATCACTATTTTCAATTACAGAATTCATTAATTTTCCAGCTTCATCTCCAGTTGAAGCGTATTGCTGATTTCCATACATGTCGGCAACAAGGACAACAGCCCCCATATTTGCTAATTTTTCAGCAACTTTTTTTTGTCTTGGATTTATTCCCCAAAAATCTGTGTACATTACAATACCAGGAAGTTTTATTCCTTGTGATTTTGGTTCAACAATATATCCCCTACAATTTGTATCTTGAACTCTATATTCAATATCATAACATTTCATAAAAAATCTCCTTTTAATTAAATAAATTTAAAATCAATAATTTCAAATTCACGAGTACCAGCAGGAACTTCTACTACTATAATTTCACCAATTTTTTTGTTTAATAATTCATTTCCTAAAGGAGATCTCCAGCTAATTTTTTTTAAATTTAAATTAGCTTCATCTTCACCAACAATTTGATAAGTAACAATAGCACCTTCGCCATTTTCTAACTTAACAGTGGCTCCAAATAAAATTTTATTTCCAATTTGTTCTTTAGGATTTACAATTCTAGCAGCAGAAATACGTTTATCTAAAAAGCGCAGACGACGATCAATTTCTCGTAATCTTTTTTTACCATATTGATACTCAGCATTTTCAGACCGATCTCCCTGCTTTGCAGCAGCGGAGACCTCTTGAACAACCAAAGGTCTTTCTTTTTTTGAAAGCTCATTAAATTCATCAACTAATTTTTTATACCCTTCAGGTGTGATTAAATTAGGCTGTTTCTTTACTTCATTTTGATTTTCAAATTTCATTTTTACTTTGTAGTTTGTGTACCATAGGGAGCATATTCAACTGGAACCCAAACATAACCTTTCCCTTCTAAACGAATATGACCGATTCCTGGAAAAGGAAGATGTTCCCCAGCAAGCCAAATTTTGTTTTTTGCCGCATTTGAAAATAAAGAAGCTCTCATTGCTATTGCTTTTTTACTATCTGCATCAAATTGAACCCCAATTTTGGGATCTGGAAATTGTGTTGCGTAGCTATGAATAACATCTCCTAAAATCAATATAGTTTCTCCCTTAGAACTAAATTGATAGCTTGTATGCCCTGGGGTATGCCCCGGAGTAGGAATCGCTTTTAAGCCTGGCGATAATGTTTCAGCAGCTGCAAAAGGCTTTAATTTATCTGCTGCCTGATAAGGCTTAACAGAATCTTGAGCCATTTTAAAATATTTTTTAAATTCTTCAGGAGCAGCCTCAGAATTTTTTGAACTTAACCAAAAATCAGCCTCTGCCTGAGACATGCGAAGTATTGCATTTGGAAAATTAATTTTTCCTTCTGTACTTGTTGCTCCGCAAATATGATCTCCATGTAAATGAGTAATATAAATGGTATCAATTTGACTTGGTTCATAACCCGAAGCTTTTAAACTTTCTAATAAAGTTCCCGCTGTCGGTCCAAAACATTTCGAAGTTCCGGCATCTACTAATATTAAATTTGATCCCGTATTTACAAGGTAAGCACTTATAGAAGTTTGGACATCGGGGTTAGAAATAAACATTTTTCCCAATAGTTTTTTTAAATTTGGGGCTGTGACGTTTTTTAGTAACTGATTATGATCTAATTTAATATAGCCATCATATAGAGCTGTAATTTCAAAATCCCCTAAAGGCATCCGAAAATATCCAGGCGCTTGTGTCTTTAGCTGAGAGGGCGGAGTCGATGCGATTGATTTTGTAGAAATAAAGAAACTTGTAACACTGACCGCTGTTGCTGCTAACATAACTAAAGTCTGTTTACTCTTATATAAAAACGGACTCTTCATAAGGATTCCTCCTAAAATGTTTATTAACAAAAAACGCCTACAGATAAATTACTTATAAGCCCTTTAGCATAATTATAATATAATTGCTAATTTTTGATGAATATAATTTCTTTAATAACAATATGTTACATTGTTTTTTCTAAGAAGACATTCTGGATTATAATTTATAATTCATTATTTAATTAACTTAATGAGTTAATTAAAACAAAAAATAATTCATATTTAGTAATTTTATTTTCTTGAATAATATTTTTTTACTAATAAGATAAATTAAAGTCAGAATATATTTATCATGACTTTATTAATATTTGATTAAATATTGATTAAATTTAATTTATTAAAGGCCAAAGGAATGATAAATAAAAAACTCGGAGATGGCATTGAAATTATATTCCCATATAATGCAATAAATTCTTCTTTAAATTCAAATTTTCATAATAAAGATAAATATCAAATTGTTTTTTTTGGATGCCATGGAAAAGGGAGTGAAAAACACACTGATGTCATTAAAAATTACTTGAATAATCATCAAATAACTCCTGATTTTTTTCTTCTTAATGGAGATAATTTTTATGACTCTGGAGTTGAAAATACAGAATCCCCACTTTTTAAAACCTGTTTTGAAACACCATATGCTAAACATTTTACAAGCCAGTTTTTTTTCCCTATTTTAGGAAACCATGATTACGGAGAGTTTTTTTTAGGTGGCTTAAAAAATTTATTATTATTTAGAAAAAATAGATCAAGCCCTCAGGCTCAAGTTCAATATTCAACAAAATCAAAAAATTGGTATATGCCCGGATTTTATTATTCAATTAAAGATTCAAATCATATTTTTGAACTTTTTTGCATTGACTCAAACACAATTTTATTTCACGAGAAACAACAAGAATGGCTAAAAAATAAAGTAACAAACTCAAAAGCAAAATGGAAAATTTTAGTATCTCACCATCCTTTGGTAACAAATGGACACCATGCTTCAGAACCAGATGTGATAGGACTTCATAATTTTATTAATGAAAATTTTCAAAAAAATTCAAATCCAAACTTAAAATTTAATTTATTTATTGCAGCGCATGAGCATAACAATCAAGTTTTGATAGATAGTGTTCATTCTTACCAAATTATTGTTGGAAATTGTTCCTCAAAAAAACCCGCCCATGTAAATAAAAAACAAAACACTTTATATTGCTCAGCAGAACCAAATGATTTTTCGTTTGGATTATTAACATTAAGTAAAGATAATATTATATGTGATATAAAAGGAAACAAAAGTAACTATAATTTTGATTATGATAAAATAAAAAACTTACAAAAAAATGTAAGTCCAATTAAATTTAATCAACCAGATATAATTAAAAACTCTTCTATAATAAATACAAGTATTTATTTAAATCCAGACTTATCGTTAAGTTTAGATGAAAGAAAAATTTATCTTCAATATCTTTATGATGAAATTGAAATGTCGAGTCTTCATTGGAATCAATATAGCTATTTAGGAATTTTTGCTAGAAGATATGATGAATTAAAAAAGATAGATCAATTGCTCGTTAATGCAAAATTATATGTAAAAAACTTTAATCAAATAAAAGAGTCGAATATACCTTGGCTTGAATTATGGACTGTGGTTGAAAATTTATATGTTTATATTTCAGATATGCATTATTATTGTTTAAAAATAAATGAAGACCATGAAAAGAAAAATAAAAAATCTAAACGACAAGAAGCATTACAAAACCTCGAAAATAGAATTTATGGAATTTATAATATATTTTATTATATTTTAATTCATTTTTATAGAAGTAAAAACATTCCTGAAAATTTAATTCATGAACAAGCCCTATCTGATCTTTATAAATTTGAAGCTTATTGTAATCGCTGCCGCATAGAAAAAGGGTATCGCACAATCAAAAAATTGAAGTATTATATTGGTCACAAGAAGAGGTAAAAAAAAACCTGAAAGTTAAACTTTCAGGTTTTTTTATAATCGTAAATTCCGATTTAATTCGAAATTTAGATTACTCGATGCATTTACCAACAGCTCCAGAACCAACTGTACGGCCGCCTTCACGGATCGCAAAGCGTAGACCTGGTTCCATCGCAACTGGAGTAATGAGTTCAACTGTGATTTCAACGTTATCACCAGGAACAACCATTTCAACGTTTGCAGGTAGATCAACTACACCAGTAACGTCAGTTGTACGGAAGTAAAATTGTGGGCGGTAGCCTTTAAAGAAAGGTTTATGGCGTCCACCTTCGTCCTTATTAAGAACGTAGATTTGAGCAGTAAATTTCTTGAAAGGTTTGATTGAACCTGGCTTAGAAAGAACTTGGCCGCGTTCAACGTCTTCACGTTTTGTACCACGTAGAAGAACACCAACGTTATCACCAGCTTGACCTTGGTCGAGAACCTTACGGAACATTTCAACACCAGTACAGATAGTTTTAGTTGTTGGCTTGATACCAACGATTTCAAGCTCTTCACCAACTTTACAGATACCTTGCTCAATACGACCAGTACAAACTGTACCACGACCGGAAATTGAGAAAACATCTTCAATTGGCATAAGGAATGGTTTGTCAACTGGGCGTGGTGGCTCTTGAATGAAAGAGTCAACAGCGTCCATTAGCTCAACAATACATTTTGAAGCTTTTTCATCTGCTGGATTTTGAAGTGCGCCAAGAGCAGCACCGCGAATAACAGGAGTGTCGTCACCAGGGAAACTGTACTTAGTTAAAAGTTCACGAATTTCCATTTCAACAAGGTCTGTTAATTCAGGGTCAGCAATGTCGCATTTGTTCAAGAATACAACGATGTATGGAACGTTTACCTGACGAGCAAGCAAAATGTGCTCGCGAGTTTGAGGCATTGGACCATCAGTAGCAGCACAAACTAGGATTGCTCCATCCATTTGCGCAGCACCCGTAATCATATTTTTTACGTAGTCCGCGTGACCAGGACAGTCAACGTGTGCATAGTGACGATTCGCAGTTTCGTACTCAATGTGGGAAGCATTAATGGTAATACCACGAGCTTTTTCTTCTGGCGCTTTGTCGATTTCGTCGAATTTAGTAGCAACTTTACCTTGACGTGTAGAAAGAACAGCAGAAATAGCAGCTGTAAGAGTGGTCTTACCGTGGTCAACGTGACCAATGGTACCGATATTCATATGAGGCTTGGAGCGCTCAAATTTTTCCTTTGCCACGGTATAATCCTCCAGTGTAGGCAACATAAATAAAAAAACAAACAAAAAAAATCATGTGTAGGATAAGCACAGTTAGAACAACTTGTAAAGAGGTTCGTGCTCCTGTGAAGGGCATTGATACAAACATTCCAAACAAAATGCAATGATCTTTTAGAAAGACATTGCAAATTTTTAAAATACAATTCGCATCATTTTAGAACATCTATTTTGGAATCACAAGAATTTGTTTTTAAAGAAAAAGATTAGCTAAACATATCGTTTTCATTACTTATGAGCTCTTCAAGTATACTCTCGTTATCCTCTGCACGAGTCCTCATTAATCTTTCCTTAAATTCATTATAACGCAATTCTCCATCTGGTAAATCAAATGAAAAATCGGCCAAAATGGAATAGCGGTTTGCATCATAAAACTCGTTAAAAAGGATAGGTTTGGCGGGAATCACTTTTTCTTTCAAAGGAAATGTGAACTCAAGAGGAATGATCCGGGTTGCCCTGATGGCAGCAAGAATACAAATTCCAATTAAAAGAGCGACAAGAGTATTAACTTGAAGAGAACGAATTTCTAGCAAAAAGGGAACTAATATAAAAATGAAAGCGGCAGCAGCCCCCTGAAAAGCAACGTAGGTTAGGACATATAAAGAATCATCTTCCCAGTTTTTAAAATCAATTGGTAGCATTAAAAAAACAGCTTGAACGATCGCTCCTAAAAAAACACCAATATAAGTCAGTAAATAATCAATAGTTTTAATAAGCATATTTTTTCTCTTCCTTAAGAAAGTGCTTAAAAGACTGATCGGATAAAATTGGGAAAGAATTGGAGGAAATTTTTTTCTAGGCTATAAGTTTGAAATACTCCTATTTTTGGAGCCCGCGCCTTTCTGATCGCTTTAAATTCTTTTTAATTTAAATAGGATGAGGTCTTTATATGAAAATTTATTCTATCCCTTTTTGCCCTTTTTGTTACCGAGTTAAATTAGCACTTCATGAAAAAAAAATTCCAAAAGATTTAATTGAAATTGAAGAAATAGATTTAAAAAATCCACCAAAAGATTTTATAGAAATCAATCCAAACCTCACCGTTCCTACTTTACAAATAAAAGGAAATGATGGTTTTGCTGAAAGTATGATTATTGTAGAATATTTAAACAATTTAAATACAAATACACCAAATTTATATGGAAATAGCAATGAAGAAATTGCAAAAAACAAAGTTTTAATTGAAAGAATTTCAAGCGAAATCATTCCTGCCTTATTAGGATGCTTTTATGCAAACGGCAGTGAAGTGAAGTTTAGAAAATCACTTCAAAAACTTCCAATGGTTTTTGAAAAATTAGAAGAATTACTTGAAAAAATAAACGCACCATTTTTTGGTGGGAGTTCATTAAATGCAGTCGATATTTGTTTTGCACCTTTTATTTGTTATTATTTAGTTGCAAACGAATTTAATTCTAAAATTATTCTTCCAAATTCAAATACAAAAGCATTTAATTATTTTAAAAATATTCAAAATCACTCCTATATTAATGAACTTATTCTTAGTAATGAAAAGTTCAAAAATGATACCAAAGAAGAACTTATTATTGATACAGAGGGAACAAAATATATTAAAAGCTCTTCACGTAATTTAATAAAAGATATAGAGGAAGAAGTTAAAATATTAAATGAAAGAATATCATTAAAAAACAAAGGTAACAAAGCAATACTTTGGAAAACAAATAAAAATGAAAAAGGTCCTTATATTGAAACAACTGTTCAATTTAAACATTATGATGAAGCTATTCATGCCATTCAGGTAATTTGTGATTTACAAGAAACATCAGATCATCACTCTCATTTTGTTCTTGAAAACTTCAACCAAATTAAAGTAGAAGTATGTACGCATCAACCAACCTGGGGAGTGACTGCTATGGACATTGCTTTTGCAGAAACTCTCTCTGACAGTTTAAAATAAAGGAGTTATCATGAAAGAAATGAAAAAAACATTTTTGGCTTTTATTGGAGGAAGTGGGCTTTATGATCTTCCTGGAATTGAAAATGTTGAAGAAATTGAAATCGCAACTCCCTTTGGCTGTCCTTCCGATAAAATAACAACTGGTACAATTGATGGAAAACCAATCGCCTTTTTACCAAGACATGGTAAGGGTCATCGTTTTTTACCTTCCGAAGTGAATTATAGAGCAAATATTTATGCTCTAAAAAAACTTGGTGTGACACATATTGTCAGCGTAAGTGCTGTTGGTGGACTTCAAGAAAAAACAGCTCCTGGAACAGCTGTAATTCCTACTCAAATTATTGATAAAACAACGGGTCAAAGACAACGCACTTTTTTTGGAAATGGAGTAGTTGGTCACGTAAGTTTTGCAGATCCATACTGCCCAGAACTTCAATCCTATATTGCAAAAGCATGCGAACAAGAAAAGGTAACAACACATTTTGGTGGCGCACTTGTTTGTATTGAAGGTCCACGTTTTAGTTCCCGTGCAGAAAGCCATAGCTTTAAACGTGAAGAAGCTATGATTATAGGTATGACTGCAATGCCAGAAGCTATTTTAGCTCGTGAAGCAGAAATTGCTTATGCAACTTTAGCTTTTGTAACCGATTATGATTGCTGGAGAGAAGAAACAGAAGCCGTTACGGTAGAAGCTGTTATTGCCGTATTAAATAAAAATGTAGAAGCTTCCAAAAGAATTGCAAAAGCAATTCATAAATTTTTGCCAAAAGAAACAAGTAATCCTATTTTTGAAGCAGCAAAAAATTCAATTATGACAAATTTAAGTTTAATTCCTCAAGAAACAAAAAGAAACCTTGATTTACTTTTTGGAAAATATTGGAAATAGATAAATAGAAATATTTATCTATTTTTATTTTAATAATGAGGATGAAATGAAACCAAATTTAGAAGCTATTAAATATAAAAATAATAAACTAGAAATATTAAATCAGTTACTTTTGCCAGATTCCTTTGTTTATGAAGATTGTATTTCCGTGGAACAAGGATGGCAATCCATTCATCAAATGAAAGTTCGTGGAGCTCCTGCCATTGCAATTACAGCAGCACTATCACTCGCATGTGAACTTTATCATTTGGAAGATAAATATTCTGTTACGGGATTAAAAAAATACATTTTTGATAAACTAGATTATTTATGCACAAGTAGACCTACTGCCGTTAATTTATTTAAAATGTCCGATCAAATGAAATCGCTTATTGAAAATGTAGTTAATAAAGATAAAGAAATTGATCCTAAAAAATTAAAACAAATTTTTATTGAAAACGCTGAAAACTTATTAGAAAAAGATATTTCAGACAACAAAGCGATAGGTCAATTTGGTTCAGAATGTTTTCCCTTAAATAAAAAAATAAAAATACTAACTCACTGCAATACAGGCTCTTTGGCTACTTCGGGGTACGGAACAGCTTTAGGAATTATTCGTTCTCTTCATTCCAATAATAAGCTCGAACACGCTTATGCTACCGAAACACGCCCCTATAACCAAGGAGCAAGATTAACTGCTTTTGAACTTGTATATGAAAATATACCTTCAACCTTAATCACTGACTCTATGGTTTCTTTTTTAATGAAAGAAAAAGGAATTGATGGTGTAGTTGTTGGTGCAGATCGTGTTGTTGCCAATGGAGATACCGCAAATAAAATTGGTACATATCAACTTGCTATCGCAGCAGCATACCACAATGTTCCTTTTTATGTTGCCGCACCAATAACATCAATTGATTGCACAAAAAATAATGGATCAGAAATTCATATTGAAGAACGTCCAAAACATGAATTAACTCACATAAATGGAATTCAGATTGCAGCAAAAGGCATTGATGTTTGGAACCCATCTTTTGATATCACACCAGCTAAATTAATAACAGGAATTGTTACTGAATTAGGAGTCATTCCGAAAAATTTAGATGGTGAATTTAATATTAAAGAATTTTTATTAAAGAAACAAAAATAATTTGTTTCGTTAAATTTAAGGAAAATGAAATGGTTTCATTTATTAAAAATAAAGAATTACTTTCTCCTCTTACCAAAGAAGCACACGCTTTTGCAAAATTTCGAATTAATGCTAAAAAATATTCTGCAAGCTTAATTGAAGAAATTGCAATAGGTCAGTCTATAGGTGCATGGGAAGAACAACATGTTGAACCGCGTCTTTTAAAAACTAAAGTAGCTAAAATTATCGCTTGTGAATCAAATGAAAATTTTCACGAAGCCACTGTTGCTTTTCCTGTAAATATTTGGCACCGGAAGTTGTCATGGTTATTTGCAATTTTATTTGGAAAAATGAGTTTTTATGAAGGTGTTCAATTAAATTCTGTTTGGTTTTCACCAGATTGTTTTGATGAAGAAAATTTAATAGGACCAAAATATTCTCCGCAATCCCTTCGATCTCTTGTTGGAGCAAAAAAAGATAGCCCTTTGCTTATGGGAATATTAAAACCCAATGTTGCAATGAGTGCTGAAAAAATATCTCAATTATTTCTTGAGGCCTCGGAAGCAGGAACTCATATATTAAAAGATGATGAAATTCGTCATGATAATTCTCCTTTAGAAGCTATTAAAAGAGTAGAAATCATTGCGAATGAATCTGCAAAAAGAAATATAAAATCTATTTATGCTGTTCATCTCCAAATAGAAGGTACAAAATACATTGAGCATGCTAAAAGACTAATAGATGCAGGTGCCCAATCCTTTTTAATCAATACCTGGACTTCAGGAATAGAATGTTTACAAGAAATTCGTAAAGTAACAAATATTCCTATATTATCACATCCAAGTTTAGTTGGTGCCTTTGGATTATCAGAGGAAAATTCAACAATTCACCCTCGCGTTACTTTAGCGCAATTTATTCGTGCAGCAGGAGCCGATTTAAGCCTATTCCCTAGTCCTTATGGAAAACTTGGTCTTGAAAAATCCATAGCTCTAGAAATTGCAAATTGTTGTCTCACAAAAAATGAAAATTGGCCCATTCAACCTATGATGCCAGTTCCTAGTGCTGGAATTAAACCTGAACATGCTCCTTTGGCAAAAAAAGATTTTGGAAATGATTTTGTTTTAAATGCAGGTACAGGAATATTTTCAAGCCCTGAAGGAATTCAAAAAAGCATTGAAAAATTTAGAGAAGAGCTTGATAAAACATGAGAACTTATAAAAAAATAATAAAAGACTCTACCTTTTTTCCAATATCACTTTTTGAGTTAAATGAATTAAATAAAATTTGTACTGTTGCTAAAAGACTGGATAATAGAAATGCTATTCCTGCTACAAGTAGCAATTTTAGCATTCGTGCAAAAAATGATGATGCTTTTTTAATTACGAGATCTGGCCTTCATAAAAGAAATTTAAATCCTACTCATTTTATTCGTACAAATTTATTTGGAAAACCTTTGCATCCAATTTCTCCAAAGCCAAGTGATGAAACATTATTGCATGCAATGATTTATCGAAATTTTAGCGTAGCCCATTCAGTGATTCATTGTCATGCACCCGAATTAGAATCCATATCTTTATTAAATTGCGAAATTTTGAAACAGGATAAAAATGAAAACGAATATTTAACTTGTGGCTATTATAAAATAAAAGGTCATGAAGTTTTAAAAGCATTAGGTTTTAAAACTCATTTAGAGGATTATTTTTTACCTGTCATAAAAAATGATCAAGATATGGAAAAACTTTCCCATTTGATCGAATATTATTTTTTTAAACATCAGCAAAAATTACCTATGTGTGCTTTTCATATTGAAAATCATGGGATTTATTGTTTTGGAAATTCTGTTCATCAAGCAGAACTTCGAATTGAATCCATTTTGCATTTATTAACCAGCCTAAAGTAGATACTTTTCAAACCGACTAAACATAAGAGTTTTTTAATTTAAACAAATTAAGGGTTCTATGTTTAATAAAGAGAAATTACAAAATATAAGATTTCCTCTTACTATTAAAATAGCTTTATCTCTTATTTTAATCATTTTTATTGTAATGGGAGTAAGTACATTTTTAGATATTAAAGAAAATAGAAAAGATATGGAAAATTATGAAAAGAAAAATAACATATCCGCATTTACCTCTGCATTACCCGTAATGGAAAATGCTCTTTGGGAAATAGATTTTAAGACAATTAATTCCACTTTAAATCAAATGATGAAAAACCCTAATGTTATTTCAGTCTCTCTTTTTTCTGAAACAGGTTACTCTATCTCTTATGTAGAAAAAGGTTCAAAAAAAGAATTATTAAATTTAAATTTAGAAGACTTTATTAGTAACGAAGATAAAGACAGACTTTTTAAAATGGAGTATAATAATAAAAACACAGTTATTCTTCAAATTAAAGATGACAAAAATGAAACATTTACTTTAGCATATCCTTTATTTTTTAAAAACACAAAAAAATCAAATTTGTTAAATATCAAAGTTGGATATTTAATTATGGTTTACTCCACTCATCATATTGCCATAGCAAATAACGAAATATTTTATAAATCCGTTATTCTTTCTACTTTATTAGGACTCGTTATTATTTTAACAAGCTTTTTAGTGATAAGAAAAGTTATTATTAATCCAATAAAAGAATTAGAAAAAGCAAGCATTGAAATTGCAAAAAATAATTTAATACAAACACCTTTAAAAAAGGGATATTTTGGCAATGATGAAATTGAAAGTTTAAAAATTAACTTTAATTTTATGGTTAGACAAATTATTCAACTAATTAAAGATGAAAAAGAACAACAAAGAATGGCAAACGAACTAGAAACAACTAAAATCATACAAAAGTCATTTATTCCAAAAGCAAAAAATTTAAGAGTTGGTTTTTTTGAACTTTCTGGTTTTTTTCAATCTGCATCCGAGTGCGGAGGAGACTGGTGGCATTTTTATCCTTTAAGTGAAAAACGAATTATGATTATGCTAGGCGACGTAACAGGTCACGGAACCCCAAGTGCCATGTTAACAGCGGCTGTAAAAGGTTATTGCGATTCAATTTATGCTCGAAAAAGCTTAGATACTTCAAAAATTCTAGAAGAATTAGATGTTGTTGTTAGAAGCATTGGCGGTGAGGAACGAATGATGACCATGTTCGTTGCGATTATTGATCCAATTAAACAAAAGCTCACTTATTCAAATGCTGCCCAAAACTTTCCATTTGTTATTGATCAAAATACAAATACAACTTCTCCTATAACTCTATTAGGTAACGGTAAAAGACTGGGCTATTTAAGCCCAATAAGCCACAGAAAAGTAAGTTTATTTAAAATTCATACAATAGATTTTAAAATTGATAATGTATTATTTTTATATAGTGATGGATTAACAGAAGCTAAAAACACAGGAAAAAGAGAATATTCTGATAGAAGATTAATTAAAAAATTAAAAAGCCTGCAAACAAAGGACACTTCCGAAATTATTAAAATGATAAATATGGATTTAATTGAATTTACTCAAGGGGAACCTTTGGAAGACGATGTTACGTTTGTAGCTTGTAGATTATGTGAAACTGAAAACAAAGAATATACTACAGAAATTATAAATTATTTTGATTCCCAAAAAGATGAGAATGAAATCATACAAATTGATAAAGTATCCTAGAAAAAAAATGCCTATACGTTAGGCAAAAATGTTTCGTAAGAACAATTTTGCCTAATCCCACAATGAAAATACTTAGATAATAAAAATAGACATTAACAGTACAAAAACAGGAGTAATTCATTATGGAAGATTTTGAACTTGTATTAGAAGATATAGAATTAAGTTCTCATAAAATTGAGTACTATGATATTGAAATCAACTCTCCCATTACAGAAGAAGATATTCGCTACGCTCAGTTAGAAGACATTATATTTAGGGAAAACAACAATGAATTTAACGGTAGAAAAAACATTCCACTATTTAGGGACCAGAATCTTTCCAGGAATTCCTTTAACTAAAGACGGTATAATTGGTTTTACCCTTCCTGATACTCCTGAAAAAACGATAGCTCAAAAAATTCAAATATTTGCAAATTCTCAAAATGTGGATAACATATATTCCTTTATTACCTGCATTATAGATAACTTAGAAAAAAAAGAGTTAGAAGCTATAAAAGAATATTTACCAAACGTAACACATATTGGAAACTTTGGTGTTGGATTTAACCATATAGATATTGATTATGCTAAAAATCTTGGTTTTAGAGTAACAAACTCACCTGGAGTACTGACCGAGGCTACTGCCGATATTGCCTTTACACTTTTATTGTGTGTAACAAGAAGGGTAGCAGAAGGGTATTCTATTGTTAAAAATACATCTAAATACCCTGGCTGGGCCCCTGATTATCTATTAGGTACTAGTTTACAAAATAAAACATTAGGTATTGTTGGTTACGGCGAAATTGGCAAAGCTTTGGCAAAAAGAGCAAAAGCATTTGGCTTAAAATGTGTTGCATTAAAATCTAACAATTGGGATTCAATAGATAAAAACTCTAGTATTGAAATTGAACGCCTTTCTGAAAACGATTTTTTTAAGGTTTCCGATATTATTTCATTAAACTGCCCACTAACGGAACAATCAAAAAACTGGTTGAATCAAGAAAGAATTTCAAAGATAAAGCAAGGAGCTGTTATTATTAACACAGCCAGAGGGGAACTTATCGACGAACCCAGCTTGGCAGATGCTTTAAATAATAACCACCTATCTGGTGCAGGACTGGATGTCTTTTGCCACGAACCTGTTTTGTCTGAGCACCTCAAAACAGCAAAAAATATATTTATACTTCCTCATATAGGCAGTGCAACGCACGAAACACGCCAAGCTATGGGAGGTAGAGTTTTTGACTCAATAAAGGCTCATTTTAAAGAAAGGCAAGAATTACGGCAAAAAGGAGTTTTGCCTTTTCAAATTAAATAGATGAAAATTAAATTTCTTTTTGTTCTGTTATTTCATGCTTTTATAATAAATTCATATGCTTCCGATCCCAAAAATACCAATCCATCTTCTACAGATGTAAATTGGGATCATTTAATTGAAGCAAATCCATCACCAATGGCAAAACAGTTTGTTAAATCATCACATACTGTTTATCAAAGACTTCTTTATGGTGGCATTCCTTATCCTTCAAATAAAATAAATAACCGCTGGGAAAATGGATACAACACTTCCAGTGATAAATTTGTTTATATGAGAAAATATGGAGTCGATTGTACAAGACTTCTCCGCTATCTTTTTGTGAATATGTTAGATCTTCCTTATAATTCTAAAGAAAAAAATGCTCCCATTGTTAGCAAAACATTCACGCTTCAAAATAATCAAAGTCAACTCAAAAACTTTATCCAAATTCCCAAAACAAAAAATGGATTTAAACCTCAAACAGGCGATATTTTAGCTTTCCCTGGCCATACCATAGCTGTTTTAGATCCTAAAAATTGTATTGCAATTCAATCTAGTATTTGGCTCTGTAAAGAAATGAAAAATGGATTCTGTGTCGATTCTGATTACGGTAAATCTGCAGGAGTTTCTATTTATCACTTAGCCAGCGAACGCTTTTGTAAAAATGGCATTTGGAAGGGAATGGATAGCGATAAATTAAAATTTACCATCGGTTGGAGACATAAAGCATTTGATACTTGGATTACAAGCATGCCCTCTCAAGCAGTACCAAAGTCACGAATACTTTTAAAAGGAAAAAATTTAGCGGGTAAATACATCTATTTTCCAGGAAGCAAAACACCAGTTAAAGCCTCTTTATGGAAAAAAGGGAAGAAAAATCAATTCAAAAATGATGCAAATCAAATTGTTTCTTTAAATGTTCCACACGATGCAAAAAGTGGAAAATTAAAAATTTATTGGGGCACTGGCAATCCAAGTTTAGAAAAAACTGTGGAGTCATTAGAGAAAATCAACATCTATTCAAACCACAAAACAATTGTAAGTATTTATAAAGACTCTTATCTAGATTAGAGTCTTAAAATTTGGGTACCTGAACAACAATACTTAAACCTTTAGAAGTTTTAAATCCTTTTCTACAGGCATAAGCATGTCTTTGGTGCCCATCAAAACACAATAAATCTCCTTCATTAATCGTAAAAAATTCACTCTCCACCATAATTTCAAATGAACCTGAAAAACAAAAGAAATATTCTTCAGTACCTGGGCTATGTGGTGAGCCTGGAAATCGTTCATTTTCATTTAAAGAATATTCTTGCAAAATTAAATATCTTGAATTTTCTGGAGTTAGTTGAAGTACATGGATAAATTTTACAATATTTTCATCTGAGTAAATTAGTTTTTTTGGGATTTTTACAGCTTCTTCTTTTTTATATAATGCTGCAGTTGGAGTCGGTTTTTGCAATAAAGCAGACATTTCAACACCGAGTCCTTGAGAAATGCCAACTAATACTTGCAAAGTAGGGTTTCCTTCCCCTCTTTCCAAACTTGCAATGGTACTTCTTGGAACTCCAGATCTCTCAGAAAGTTGCTCTTGGCTCAAACCATATTCTCTTCTAAAGTTTTTCATATGTATTGCAATATACTGTCCAAAACTTTCTGGTTTTTCTGGTGTGACATTTTTCATCATAAACAAGGTACTCCAAAAAAATAGGAATTCTACATTTCAATTTAGAGTTTTACCTAAAAAATAAATTTAAAATGAATCTAATTTCGTATCATTTATTAGAAGATAGGTAAAATTTGCATGAATTTACATACAAAAAACTCTTAAAGAAGGTATATATTCATAATGTTTGGAATGACAACAAGGAAAGTGACCATGTTTAAACATATTATACTTCCAACATTCTGTTTTTTTTATTTTTTTGTGACAGGATGCACATCTACTAAAAATTCACATAGAAAATATATTAACTATAATCAAAATTATGTAGATCCTACACGTGTTGAAGTAGACTGGAAAAGCTTATATTCATCAAATGCTTCATCACAAGTCAGATCCTTTTTAAATTATTCTAAAGAAACAAAAAATGAGTTAAGTGAAAAAAAAATTCCATATGCATCGAATGGAATTGCTAAAAATTGGGATAATAAATACCTAAACTCAAAAAATAAATACGATTTTATGAGAAGAAATGGTGTTGATTGCACCAGATTCCTTTGGCATTTATATTCTGAAAAAATGAATTTACCTTTTAATTCTAAAACAAAAGGAGCACCGATTTTAAGCCACAGTTTTGCTCAAAGAAAATCAAATTCGGAATTAAAGAATTTTGTTCCTTTAAAAAAAAATGGGAATCTATTTAAACCACGAGCTGGAGATATCCTTGCTTTTCCTGGACATGCTCTTGCTGTTCTTGATCCCGATAAATGCATTGCAATTCAGTCCGCATCATGGGTTTGCAAAAAAAGAGCCGATAATGGGTCCTGTGTAAACTCAGCTACAGGTAAAGAAGCGGGAGTATCTATATATAAATTAACAAATAGAGGAGACTGTGAAAATGGATTGTGGAAACAATTGGATTCTCCTAAAAATAAATTTACGGCAGGATGGAGACATAAAGCATTAAATACCTGGATCGAAAAACTTCCTCCAAAAGCAAACGTAAACGACACAATTACTTTAATAGGATATAATATTTCTCACAGATATATTTACTTTAATGGAGCAAAAAAACCTTCTAAAACTTCATATTCTTTTTCAAAAACAAAAAATAAAAAATATGAAAATTTAGATATTGTTTCTATAAAAATTCCTCACGATGCTAAATCAGGAAAATTAAAAATTTATTGGGATAACAAAATTAAACCAGATATAAGACATACGGTAGAAAGTAATGATATTATTTACATAGAAAAAAACACTTTGTTAAGCTCAAGATAAATATTTAAAATTACTAAAAATTACATAATTTAAAAATTTTATTAGAAATTCAATAATATTTATCTAAATTGTTGATAAATTTTTAATCCTATTTTACAGTGAATATTATAGGCTTAAATGATGCCTGCTCAATTTTTAATTTCACTACATACAATTAAAATAAGAAAGAATATTAAAAATCAAAAAATAAGATATTTTAATTTTCAAAAAAACTATAAAATTAAATAGGACATAATATGAATTTAGAAAAACAAAAATCAGAAAATAATTTTAAAAGTAATTTAACAGATTTTAATAAAAAATGCCTAAAATATTCTGATATCATTAATGATTTTAAAAGCAGACGGGAATCCCTTGATTTAAAAGAGTTATACAATACAACTAAAAATAAATTAAATCATAAAATTAACCAAATTGAAGATCTCATTAACAAATCCTCTAACGAAACAGAGTATAATAATTTAAATCTTCAAAAAAAATATTTAATTCAAAAAATTACTTTAATTAATTTATTGCTTGATGAAAATTTAATGGAAGCTAAAAAAAATATAGATATTTTTTCGTATACTGAAGGAGATATGTTTAAAAATTCACTTATTTTTTGTTTGTATTCTCTAAAAAATAATTTTCCAGACTAATACTCAACACTATGATTTCTATATAAAATTAAATAACTTAATTTTTTATGATAGATTCTTCTATAAATTTCAAAATTTGGTTTAAATCATTAAAAATAGGGTATTTTAAAAACTTGGATTCTTCCGGTAAATAATTACTTCTACGTATCCAAAATCCATGTAAACCCGCTTCTTGTGCGCCTAAGGCATCATCGTGTAAAGAATCACCAATATGAATTGCGTTTTGTTTTTCGATTCCAACAAGTAAACAAGCATGATGAAATACACTAGGATCAGGTTTTCCTTTTTCAACAGTATCCGAACTTATAACAACGTCAAAACAGTTATCTATATTTAAAGCTCTTAACATACCATTAATGCGGTTTCCCCAATTTGTAATAATTCCAGTCTTAATAGGAAAACCATTTATTTTTCTTATTTTTAAAGCTGCTAATATTTCTTTTGCATCGGGACAGATTTGAACTCCAATAGCGTTTGATGTTGAGCCTTGCAATATAGTTCCCGATGCATCAAGAAAAACAGCATATTTTTCCAAATCTTTTTCATTTTTCATTTCATATTTTCTCTTATTTAAAGAATTGTTTCTTGAACAATCTGATTAATAATATTTGAAGAGCTTCTTTTTTCAGAAAGAGATCTAAAATTTAAAATACATCTATGCCTTAATACGGCAGGTGCTATTTCAGCTATATGTTCAAATTGAACCTCTGTTTTTCCTCGAATTAAAGCAATTGCCTTACTTGCGACTAGCAATGCTTGCGTTGCTCTTGGGCTAGCACCAAAATCTAAATAATCTTTTGCTACATTTAATTTTGATTCCTGCGGTCTTGTGTTACGTACAATTCGAACAACACCACTTAAAAGCTCATTACTAATAGAAACATTTTCAACAGTTTCTCTAGAATTTAATAATGTTTTAGCAAAAGGAGATGCGGTTAAATCTTCTATTTTTTTTGGTAAACACGCTACTTTTATTTCGGAATCAAAATCAGGGTAAGGAATTTCTAGGTTTAATAAAAATCGATCGAGTTGTGCTTCTGGTAAAGGAAAAGTTCCTTCGTTCTCTATTGGGTTTTGCGTTGCAAACACGTAAAAAGGAGATGGTAATGCTCTCGAAACACCACCTATGCTCACTTGACGCTCTTGCATAGCCTCTAAAAGAGCGGATTGTGTTCTTGGAGAAGCTCTATTAATTTCATCTGCAAGAATAAATGGGGAAAAAATAGGGCCAGGAGTAAAAACAATTTTTTTTAAATTTGGATCTTTTTCATCAAATTGGATTGTATCTCCACCCAAAATATCAAATGGTGTTAAATCGGGTGTGAATTGAATTCTTTTGTATTTATTTCCCAATGCGGAAGCTATATTTCGAACTAAAGTCGTTTTTGCCACACCTGGAGCACCCGTCAAAAGAGCGTGCTCATTACAGATCACGGCAACGACAATATGCTCAATAATTTCACTTTGTCCAAAAACTTTGTTATTCAGCAGTTCTACAAATTTTTGGGATGCATAAGATGTTTCTTGAAAATCTGGCATTTATTTAAACCTCTTCTTTAATTAAGGGGACTATGCCTAGCTTAACCTTTCAGAAGAAAAAGGGGAAGCCAGAAAGTACGACATCAAATAAAGCAGGCATTTGATTTAAAGAATCTAAAAAAGAAGCCTTCACTAAATTATAAATTAAAGGTACTTGAGAGCAGTGAAGAAACTTAAAGGAGTATACTTACTATGGCCTTAACAAATAAAAATAAGACCCTCGTAATAGGAGCTGGTGCCTTTGGAACAGCAATCGCCGCTTGTATTCATAGTCCTTCAAATCAAGTAAAAATCATTGCTAGAGAAGCAGATCCATTCGAATCCCTTAAGCGTCATAATACTCTTAAACATTGTGAAATGGAAACATTCGATAAATTTAATTCAAAATTTAGTGATTATAAATTAATAATACTAGCAATCCCTTGTCAAAGTCTGAGAAATGTGAACGAATGGATGTATCGACATTGGGAAAAGACTGAACAAAATAATGGTAAAGAAACAAAAAAAATAAATATCATTTCAGCTGCTAAAGGAATAGAACAAAAAACTCTTTTATTACCATCTCAAATTCTAGAAAATATCTGGCAAGAAAATGCTTCCATAGGTTCCCTAAGTGGTCCAAGTTTTGCAAAAGAAATGTTAGAAGGATTACCAACTTGTGTTGTTATTGCGTCAAAAGACGAAGATCTTTTAAATTTAGCTTCAAATTTATTGCATCGCCCATATTTTCGAATTTATGACTCAAAAGATATTATTGGAGTTGAAATTTCAGGTGCTCTTAAAAATGTAATTGCAATGGTAGCAGGTGCTGTTGATGGTTTAAAATTAGGGAATAATGCACGAGCTGCTGTGATAACAAGAGGACTCGCCGAAATTGCTCGTATTGGAGTAAAGTTAGGCGCAAATCCTATGACATTTTTAGGCTTAAGTGGAGTTGGTGACTTAATTTTAACATGCACAGGTGATTTATCACGAAATAGACAATTTGGTTTAAGAATGGCGCAGGGTGAAAGCAAAGAAAATATATTAAAAAGTATGGCACAAGTCGTAGAAGGAATCGCTACAACAAATAGCGCAAATGAACTTAGCAAAAAACTTGGAATTGAAACTTCAATTATAAATACGGCCTACAAAGTTTTATATGAAGACACTCCCATTATAGAAGCTGTTTCTTTATTAAACGATCGGCAACAAGGCTCTGAATTTAATTGGTGAAAATTTTTATTATTCAAAATTAGGAAACTTTACTTTATGAATCTATTTTCGGTTGAATCTAGTCTGATAGAAACAATTGCTACACTGATAGAAAATCCTAAGTTAACAAAAATTATTATCACAAATACAGAAGCTGAAGCCCAAGAATTTGAAGAATTTATTAAAAATGCTTCCGATGAATACTTAACTGCAAAAGATATTCTTTATATCCCAGGTTTTTTTCAAGCAGGTGTTTTTCGATTTGAATCTGCTCGTAAAATTATTGCTAAAAGATTAGAAGCTTCTTTTCTTTTAGCATCTCATTTCCCTAGAGTTATTATATGTAGTATTGCTGGTTTCACAAGAAATTTTCCAACTATAGAGTGGATTCAAAAAAATAAATATGAAATAAGAGTTGGTGACGATCTCGATCCCGATCTCCTTATTGAACAATTATCCCAACTAGCTTATTTACAAGTTCAAAGAGTAGAAGAAGTAGGTGAGTTTTGTGTCAGAGGTTCAATTGTTGATTTTTGGACTCCAGGAGAAAAAACCCCTTCTCGTATTGAAATATTTGGAGATGCGGTTGATAAAATAAGATCATTTCGCCCCTCTGATCAAAGATCCTTTCAAACTTTAAATAAAGTAACAATATTGCCTTCTAGAGAATTTGTATGGCCATATAAAAGCCAAATAGAAATTTCTGTTGAAAAATTTAATACAGCTATTTTACATCAAAAAGTAATGGGCGTAAGCCGTTCAAATTTACTTGAAGACTTAAAAGCAAATGTTCCTTTTGCTGGCATTGATGATATTTTTTATATGTTTTCTCAAGATGTTTTTCAATCCTTTCATGATTATATAAAAGAATTATCAATAAAAAATAATACTATTCTTTCTATAGGCTTTATTGGTGAAGAAGAACATTTTTTAAAATCTATTCATGAAATTGAAAAATTATATGAAAATTCATACTCCGCTGCTTTTGGAAAAAATTACCCTGTAGGTAAAATAGAATCTGTTTTTCCTAATATATTTAAAGCAAAACAATATATGACAGAAGAAAATTCTATTAAATCTAGATATTCTTTTCCAAAAGATATTTCTGAAGTTTTAAAACAAATTGAAAAACAAAAACTATCTAATAGAATTGAAAAATTAAATAACTTGCTTTCAGAAAATAAAATTGAAAATATTTTAATACTTGCCAATACAAATGATAGTTTTCTAGAATTTATAGGGATATCATCAAAATATTTTAATATTAATAATGAATACAAAAATCAAATTAATATTCCAAAATTTAAAATAAAAGATATTCTATCACATAATTTATCAGGTAATAAAATAACAAAACAAATTCATTGTTGTTTACTTAACTCAAAAGAAGGTTTTTATTTACCCCAATCAAAAACATTAGCTATATCTGAAAATTGGATCAGAGGTGTCGCAAGCGCAGAAAAGTTTGAGAGTTTTACAGAAATTGACTCTAAACAAAGTTCCAAAGAAAATTCAGAAGCATTTTTAACCGCACAATATTCTGATTTTATCGAAGGTGATCTTGTTGTCCACGTTCAACATGGTATCGCACGTTTTCGTGGTTTGATGACCATTAAAATTCTGGATATCACGGGTGATTTTCTTGCTTTAGAATATGCAGAAAATGATAAAATATATGTACCTGTTCATAAATTAAATTTAATTCAAAAATATATTGGCTCTTCAGAAGGAACTTCATTAGACAGTTTAAAAGGAACTTCTTGGGAAAAAAGAAAAGCAAAAGCTAAAATTGATGTTGAAAAACTAGCTAAAGAACTTATGGAACATCAAGCAAAAAGAGCCATGACACCAGGCCATGCTTTTTCTAAAATTGATGAAGATTATATTTCTTTTGAAGATGCTTTTCCATTTGATGAAACTTTAGATCAATTGCGTGCCATAAAAGAAATTATGTCTGACATGAATCAGCCTAAAGCAATGGATAGATTATTATGTGGAGATGTTGGTTTTGGCAAAACAGAAGTTGCCATGCGTGCCGCTTATAGAAGTATATTAGATGGAAAACAAGTGGCTTGGCTAGTTCCTACAACTGTATTAGCCCATCAGCATTATAGGTCGTTAGTAGAAAGATTCTCTGATTTTGCTGCAAATATTTGTATATTAGATCGTTCTGTTACTTCAGCTTCAAAAATTCTAGAAAAACTCAAAAAAGGTGAAATTGATATATTAATAGGTACTCATCGCATTTTATCTAAAGACATCGATTTTAGAGACTTAGGTTTATTAATTGTTGATGAAGAACAGCGTTTCGGAGTTTTACAAAAAGAAAAAATTAAATCAATGTCCTACGGAGTTGATGTTTTAACCATGACAGCAACTCCTATTCCGAGAACGTTACAAATGGCCATGGTAGGACTCAGAGATTTAAGTTTACTTACGACTCCACCTAAATCACGCTTGGCAACAAAAACATTTGTTTGTCCTTTTGAAGAATCCATTATTATTGAAAGTATTCAGTTTGAATTAAATAGAGGTGGACAAGTATTTTATGTACATAATCGGGTAGAAGAGCTAAATAGTGTTTACGAATATTTACATAAAATTGTTCCAAACGCTAAAATATGCATAGGTCATGGAAAAATGACTCAAAAAGATCTTGAAAAAACCATAATTGAATTTTTAGATGGCAAATTTAATATATTATTATGCACTACAATTATTGAGTCTGGTATAGATATGCCAAATGTAAATACGATTATTGTACAAAATGCAGATTATTTTGGTTTAGCACAGCTTTATCAATTAAGAGGACGCGTTGGGAGAAGGTCAACAAGAGGTTATGCTTATTTTTTAACTTCACAAAACGCAAAAGAAGATCAAGAAGGAATGAAAAGACTTGAAATATTAAAGGAACATCAAGAATTAGGAAGCGGTTTTGTTATTGCAAGTCATGACATGGAAATGCGTGGTTCAGGAAATATATTAGGTGATGAACAAAGTGGAAAAGTAAGCGATGTTGGATTGGAAACATACTTACAAATGTTAGATGACGCAATTAAAACTCTTGGCGGAAATAAAGTAACAAATCATACCGAAGTAGAAATACAAATTCCTCTTATTGCACAAATACCTGAAAATTATGTTGAAAATTCTAGAGAACGTTTAAAAACATACCGTCGTTTTTTTGGTGCTCGTCAAGAAAGCGCATTGCAAAACCTTATCACAGAATGCGAAGATCGTTTTGGAACTATTCCTGTTGAAGTGAAAAACTTATCCGAACTTGCTCGAATAAGAAGATGGTTATTATCCCTGGGAGCAATATCACTCATTGTAGGAGATGATTCTACAGAAGTGCGTCTTGGGAAAGGGGTATTACAGCCGGACTCCTATGATGAATCAAGTGAACAACTCGTAAAACGCATTCTCGATGTTTGCAATCGCAAAGTTAAGGGTATGCGCATTACTCCAGATGGTAGACTTATTTTTGCCATTCGTAAAAAGAACTTTATTCAGGATAGTAATGGAACAATTACCGAATTAAAGAGAATTTTAAGTCTCCTTGCTGGGGAAGCTTATGAGGAAAATTCAAAATAATTTTTTATTCTTTATCATTATACTATTCTGTTTTATTCTTTTTTCTTTTTTTGAAAACAAAATATATGCTCAATTGCCTAAGACTTTTATAAAAGAAGAACTTCCTACGTTGCGGTCGGGCCCCCCTTTAAATATACAGGCCGCCTATGATAAAGAAGTTTTACTAGAAGTAACACCTGGCGATGATTATTCTTCTCAAAATTCTCATATAATATGGTCTATTAATAATAAAAAAATATGTACGGGAGTTTATTGCCCAATTGTTCTTAAAGAATCAGAATATTTGGATAGAGCGCCCATTCTAGACATCATTACTTATAACGAATATGGCGGAACAACATATACCTATGAATTTGAAATTCGCTCTAAAGAAGGGTTTGATTCCAAATCTTTAAACAAAGAAACAGAATATGTTAAGCCCAAAAATGACCCAATAGATTCTTTTTCAAGTCAAAAAGTTTCTGCTATTTTTGGTAAAGGAACACTTATTCAAAGCGATTATATTCTTTATATTGGTTCTGTTTCAAGATTTTTCAATTGGAAAAATGGGATTTTCCAAACAGATAATTTAGACACTTTAAAAATTTCAGATTCAGAATCAGGTTTATGGTTTTTGTTACCTTCTTCAAATTTATCTATTCAAAGTCCTACCGATGATGATCAATTAAGAAAAGCTAAATTAAATTTAGGAAGTTTAAGAGTGAAAGCTTCTGGTGGTAGAAATGATACCGATCAAAATACAGAAAGCTTTACGAACAAAATGCAAATTGAAACAGAAGAAATAAGTATTCTTGTTTCTCGTGGTGCAGATGTCGTTATGACAAGAGGAAAAGAAAATAATAAACTATTTACTAAAATAATCGTATTTAGCGGTGAAGCTCAGCTTATTCCTAATATTCGTTTTATAAAGGAATCCGAAAAATTTAATGATGATAAAATTAAACTAGGAACGGGTCTTGAATTCACAATTTATGAAGACGGTACAATTAAACCATTAGCAACACCAAATAGCTCGACAATAGATTATTTTATTGCTTTTACTACGACACAAGAAGAATTAAAAGCAAGATATGAAATAAAAAACATTGATAATCTTTCCGAAATTTTAGATAGAGCTGCTATTTTAGCTGAAAATGAAGAATATTTTGAATTGTTAAATCTTCTTACCCCTCTTCAAAATTTAATAGATAAAGACATTCGAATTTCATATTATTTAGGATTTGCAAAAAAAGGATTATATCAAAACCAAGATGCAAAAAAATACTTTATTCACGCTAAAAAAATGGATAGTAATTTTCCAATGGCTCATTGGCAACTTGGATTAATTTATCTTGAAGAAAAAAATTATCCCTATGCTGAAAATGAATTTTTACTTGCCCATAAAAATATTCCAAAAGGTAGCAAAGTAGATCATGAATACGGGTATTATGTTGGTGTTCCGTATTTTTTTAATAATAAAATGCTGTTAGCAAAAAATACGTTTCAGAGTGCTGTTTGGGATACAGAACTTGATCCTTCATTAAGACAATCTGCAGCTGAATTTTTAAAAAGAATTAACATTGAAAAACCTTGGAGCCTATTTGTTCCATTAGGAATTCAATATGACTCAAATGTATTATCCATTGCACAAAATCAATCTTTACCAAGTCAATACACCGATAAAAGTGTTTTTAGATCCATCGCAGGAGGCGTTTACTCCTATGATAGTTCAAAAGAATCAAATAATGATGGTTGGTTTTTAGGAGGAGGCGCAAAGCTCTTTTATATAAAAAACTTAACAAATGATTATAGTTCTTTAGATGCTCTTGTTTTAGAAGGCAGCGTTTATGAAACAAGACGCTGGATGAAAGACGAAGAAAAAAAAGAACACGATTCCGTGCGTATATACCAAACGGGTGGTGCTGTTTTTGTTGATAATAAACAAGATAATCTTTATTTTTTAGGAGGAGGAGTCTATAAATCACTTGAATTAAATGCAGGTGTACAAATAGATATTTCTGATAGAACAGTTTCAAATCAAAGAAGCGGTTTAGTTTACAATCAGTATTTTTCATTGGGACTAGGACAATACGGACCATTTGTTTTGGATTTAAATCTTCAAGGCCAAGAACAAATTATGTTTAATACTTCAGATACAGTGGGAAGTACTTTTGAAATCATTGCGACTCCTTCTGCAAGTTATTCCATTAATTCAAAAACAAGTTTAAAATTTGGCACTACATTCGACTTTTTATATACTTTTATCTCACCTATTCAAAGCAAATATAAATTTATTCCAACAGCAGCTATAAATTACTTTATACTAGACTGGTTAATTGGTACATTTAGCGCTTCATTTGAATATGATCGGGTTTTACCAGATAATACAAATGTATATAGGCCTGGAGCCTCTCTTATTGTAACAGGTATTTTTTAGGAAATTCATGAAATCTCAATTACAATTAAATAAACTAAATTCTTTTAAAGAAAAAGTTTACTCATTTTCTTTTGCAAATTATCCATCAACATCGCGAATTCATAAATTACAGAATTTTTCAAGTTTAAATTCTATTTATGTTAAAAGAGATGATGAGCTTGGCTTTGGAGCGAGCGGATCTAAATTAAGAAAATATTTATCTTTAATTCCTTTTTTAATACAAAACAAATATCATGAAGTTATAGTTATCGGAGGCGCATATTCAAATAATATACTTACGGCATCTCAATTATTAATTGAAAATAATATACAACCCATTTTATTTCTACCAGAAATAAAAAATGAAAATAGGCGTGGTAATTTTTTGCTTACTTCTTTATTAATAGATAAAAATAATATTCATTTTTTAAATCAATCTGATTTTAGTAGTCTAAATTTAATTATTGAAAATTATTGTCAACATAAAAAAGAAAAAGGAATTAATGTTGGAATAATTCAAGAAGGAGCAAATATGAAAGAGGCTTTACCAGGAGCTCTTTCATTATGTTTTGATATTATAAAAAATGAGAGAGATAATAATATAGAATTTAATCATATTTTTGTAGACTCTGGAACAGGTTTAATGGCTATTTCTTTAATTTTAGGTTTCTCTTATTTAAACAAAAACACCAAAATACATGTTCTACAAGTTGCAGGTCATAAAGATGAATTTAACAATTCAATCCAATTTTATTTAGATTATTTTCAAAAACAATTTCAAATTCAAATAAATACTTTATCTGACTACGAATTGTATTTTCCAAGCTCTGCAAAATCATTTGGCTCTACAAATGCATCCATATTTAAAAGTATAATTGATATTTGTAGAAATAATGGAATTATTACCGATCCCATTTATAGTGCAAAACTATTTCATGAAGGCAAAAAAATTATAGAAAAAAATGACTTACAAGGAAATATTTTGTTTATTCACTCTGGAGGAGGACTTAGTTTATTTGGATTTCAGAATGAACTATTTAAGTATTATAATAAATATTGCGATTCAAACTAAAAATCTATTTGATTTGCTTCTGTAAAAAAAGCACTCCCATTATATTTATCTTTTCCAAAGTTTTTTATTATTTTTTGAGATCTATCGCTTTTTAAGTACTTTAAAAATTCAATGGATTCCGTACTTGGGTTTTGTTGTAACAAAGCGACACAAGGATTCAAAAGTTCATATCCACCTTTTATATACACGATTAAATTTTTCAGTTTGTGAGAAGCCTTTAACCATGTTCCCCAGTCTGTTATCGTATATATATTTTCACTATCTGCTTTTAATAAAGCATCTTCAGGAAATACAGAAAATTTAAAGTACCATTCTAAATTCTCTGAATAAGGTTCTTTATGTATTAGTTTCCATAAAAGTCTCTCTTTTTCATTTGTTCCTGAAAAATCATTTCTTGATAAAAAAACTTTTTTTCCAGGATTTTTTTCTGAGTAATTATATATTTTTGCAAATGAATTTGCTGGAGAATCATTTTTATTTAATTTAACAAAATTATTTTTTGGTCCAACAATAATAAAATGATCATTAAATATTGTAGATAAATTACTTACCAATCCTTCATTCATCGCTTTTTTTGCTTCAATTGGCTCATAAATCAAAGCAATATCTACTTTTTTTTCTTTTAAAAGATTCAAACTATTTAAAGAAATGTTTTGATACCACTCAATAGCAATGTTAGTATCTTTATGTATAGATAAATAATCATTTGCTAGTTCTTTCAAAATTCCTGTTGGACCCGCTCCCCCATTGCTTAATTTTAATTTTTTTGAAGTATTTTTATCACCATAAACTTCTTTCGGTATATCACTTGTTTTAACTGATTGAGTTTGATTATCTTGAAATGAATATAGAAATACAGAAATCATAACAAAAAATAATAAATTGATTATTTTCATAGATTATAACTCCCAAAGTAAGGGATAAATTATTATATTTTTTATTTAGAACTTGAGAGTTATAATTAATCTATTTTAATTTTAGAAGCAAATACTATTTTAATTTTTATAAAAAAAACTTATTCTGTTACTGGTACCTTAACATTATAGGTACAAGCTGTATTATATGCATAGGCAATGGCATTAATTTGATCTTTTGTATAGTTCATATCTTTTGCCGCATTGATAATAGCTTGTGCTGCTCCTACTTGGTTTGTAGTTTCTATTGTTTTAGATAAACCATTCAAAAATGCCTTATCCATTGCAACACCACCAATTTTATCACGTGCAACAAGGTTACAAGAGGACCAATATTGTCCAGACTTATGTGAGTCTCCCGTATTCACAACATCAGTAGGGTATTTTCTACCAATATTCCAGTTAGAAACACGACCGGGCCAAAATGGATTATGACCATCCCAACGCATAACCCAATTGTATTGAGGATCCGTTGGTTTCCAAGTATTTTCAGGAAGGTCACGAACATAGGCAGAAGCTAAATAGTCGCCCGTGCCCTCACCGATTCCATCCTCATCCGTATTGCCTGCATTACCATGTGTAATCCAATCATGAATCCCATGCCCTAATTCATGAACAACAACCATGGAATCTTCCGAATCGTCTACTCCGCCTTGACCCATTGCCATTTTCCCAGACGCATCAGAATAATGCGAATTGTCTTCACCATTAAGACCATGAGGATCAAAACTAACTCCCGTACTATATTGATAAGGCGTTACTTTAACATTTAAAGTTTCATTTATATAACGCATAAAGGTATCAATTGCATAAAATGCCGTAACAGCATCAAAATATTTATTCGTTCTTGTATAATTAAATTCTGCTTTTACTTCAGCTGGACACGCATTATCTTTGGGTTGCTCTGTATCATCACATTTTGCATACTTGCTTTCTAAAATGTATTTTCCATTAACAAGTTTTATATCTTTTAAAGTAACACTTGATCTTGCGGCTGTTAGAACAGGGGAATCTTTAGGAATTTGAGATGTATTACTTGATGTTGGAGAATCAGTATTATCTACAAAACCTTTGTCCCCATAAATATGATGAGTTGCCGTAACAGGATCTGGTTTATAAACCATTCCTTTTCCCTCAATTCTTCTTAGCTTATCTTCTGCTCTTAAAATTTTTCCAGTAGAACTATCAATTAGCAATTCCCAATCAGAAGCTTTTCCTCCATTTGGAGATATTCTAATTTTCCAAGTTTCAAATTGATTTCCACTTTGTTCTTTATAAAAAACTAATTCAGCTTTATTAAATTTAATTTCTTTAAATCCTAAATAAGAACTAGCTATTGCTATAGCTTGTTCTTTAGTTATTTTAGATTTATTATTTGAAGTCATTTTTTTATCAAAATCAATTCCAGTAATTGTATTACTTGCAACAAAAGTTATTTTGCTATTTCTATTTATTGTAATTGCAATTGAACTTCCATAAACAGAAAGTCCATTCACCTTTTGTTCTAAGCGAACAACAGAAAAATCACTATTTTGTCTTATTGAAGTAACAGTCAATTCAGAAATTGATTTTTGATTCAATCCAAATTTATTTGCGTTTTGAGTTATGTAATCTTTTGCTATTAAAACTAAAGTTCTACTGTCCTCTTCACTTTCACCAGATAAAACAAAATTTAAGGACTGATAGTTTGGCTCTGATATAATAGAAGCAGTACCATCTGAATGGTACCATCCATCAAAGGTTTCTTGTAAATACTTTTGTGGAGTTACCCCAATACTCAAATTTTGTTTTAATTCTGATGAATTTGAATTACTCGCAGCTGAAGCATTTAATGCTATCGTAACAAAAAGAGAAAGACCTAAAGTTTTTAAAGGAAATTTCAAATAACTCAATGCAAATACTCCTTGAATAAATCGCTTTTTAAGCACGTAAATTTAAATGCTTAAATAAGCTAGTTTAAAAAGTTTTATGCGAACAAGTTCTATCGTTACGGAAATAAGATTAGAAAAATACCATAACTTTTTTTTTGCATCAATAAAATTAAAAAATATTAATAATAAATATATCTTATAAAATTAAAAATGAAGTACAAATTATATATAAATAAATTAGGTATTATAATTTGCAATTAAAATTAAAATTTAATAATAAAATTTTAAATTGCCAAAATAGGCAATTCATTTTTTATATTAGAAAGATTATGAATGTATAAAAATGAATTTTTCTATCCTCAAAAATACATAATAAATCAAAATATAATAACAAAAAACGAGAAAAGATTTGACCCTTCAAAACATATTATCAAATTTATATTCAAAAGAAGAATACTTGGAGTATTTAAGTAAAAAAATAGGTTCTTTAAAACCGTTTACAATTTAATATTTTTTTTCTCAAAACTGAGTCAATTGATAATATTCCAGCTCCTTTTGTAATTAAAGTCAAAAGCAAAATAATATATAGAAATTCATTTAATCCAAATAAGGAACTTATTGATGAAATTTCTTCTAATTTAGCTGTTATAATAGCTACTAGCATAATTATTGATAATGGTATTGCAGAAATTCGAGTTGCAAAACCAATAAAGATAAAAAAACCAAATATAAGCTCAGAGCTTGCAACAAAAGGAGCTAATATTGAAGCAAATGGCATTCCTAAACTTGTAAAATAGTCTATTGTTTTATCCAAATGCATAAGTTTTCCCCAACCGGAAAAAACAAATACTCCTGCAATCGTAATTCTTATTAATAATACAACCAATAATTGTAAATTTTCAGAAAATTTACTGAATTTTTCTAAATATAAATTTTTTAACATTTCATTCCCCACGATAAATAAAGTGACTAATAATACCTTTTTTAACCCAATTTGAAAAACATTTGGAAATTTGCTTTTCATTACATACTTGAGTTTTTTCAACTATTTCTTCAATATTCAATCCCTGAGAAATTTTTTGAAGAATATTCCAATCTTTTTTTAAAATACATTCCACATTGATTATTCCATTATTTCTATATATTATGTAATAATTTATTTTATTTGAAATAGATTTTTTTATGCTTTTTTTATGCAAAGCCCAAGGTGATTCAAAAAAAATCACGGAAGAATCTAATTTTAAAATAATTTTATTCTGCTTTTCACTTGGTACTAAAGCAATTGAAGAAAAATTAAAGTAATCTGAATTTTTAGCTAAAAAACATAAACATTTTATCCATTCTAATTTAGCTAAATCTTCCATGTACTTAATTTCTTTACCCCAATTTGATTCTGCTATAAAATCTGGTAAGTTCTTACTAAACTCACCTAAGCTCCAGTACGTAGAAGGATATTTAATTCTATATTCTTCTACTAATTTATTAAAATTATCTTCATTTAATATTTCATAAATTTTAGGAAAATCTTCTTTTAAAGAAGAATAAATTCTTTGATTATATGCTGTTCTATATACTAATAATCTTTCAAATACAGAAATTGGTAATTGATCTAAAATTACATTTTCAATTTCATTTGCTCCGGTTTTTAAATAATCAGCGAATTGTTGTTGAAGTATCTTGAATGAAAGATTTTTCATTTTCTTGTTTCCTTATTTCTGCAATCTTCAACACTTCATTTTGAACTTCATCCCATTCTGGAATATTATCATCGCGTTCAAGCATAACGCTTCTATTTCCAAAATGACCAACAGACCATCTATAGAGATCCCATACATCATCACAAATTGGAGCATCATGTGTATCTACAAGATGTGTTCCTTTATCAGTATGCCCCGCTAAATGAATTTGACAAACCCTCTCTTTTGGTATTGCTTTTAAATAATCTAATGCATTAAAATTATGATTTTTAGAACTCACATAAACATTATTAATATCCAAAAGAATACCACAATCCGCTTTTTTAACTAATAAATTTAAAAATTCTACTTCACTTATTTCGGATTGAATAAATTGCAAATAAGTCGAAGGATTCTCCATTAAAATGCGGCGACCTAAAATATCTTGAACTTGTAGAATTTTATTTGCTACATGCTCTAAGACTTCTTCAGTATAGGGAAGAGGTAATAAATCATGAAAATTTTCATTAAATACACCTGACCAACTCAAATGATCGGAAACCCAAGCTGGATTTATTTTATTTATTAACTCTTTTAATGAATTTAAATAAGCAATATTTACAGGATCTACTGAACCAATATTTAAAGAAACACCATGAAGCACAACAGGATAATTTTTTCTAACATTTTCCAAAACTTTAAAAGGACGTTCATTCTTATAATTATTAGTCCAGTCCATATAATTTTCTGAAATCACTTCAACCCATGAAACTGATTTTGGTTTTTGATTTAAAAACTCATAGTAATGCTGTGGACGAAGTCCAACTCCAACACCAAGATCTTTAAAGCCGCTAATCATAATTCAAAACCTTTTTATGAATAATTGTATCAAAAAAATATAAGTCTGGACCATAAAATAAATTAAATATTATTTAATTTATTTTTTTTGCCCACAACCATCTTTACCTGCACATGAGTTTTTATCTTTTTTCAACTCTTTTTGCCCACAACCATCTTTACCTGCGCATGAGTTTTTGTCTTTTTTAGATTCTTTTTGTCCACAACCATCTTTGCCTGAGCATGAGTTTTTATCTTGTTTTGTTTTTTTATCGCTTGATTTACATCCATTTTTTTCAGTTGGATTAGAAGGATTTGTAGCAGATTTAGGTGCTTGGTCCTGCGCCAAGGCCACACCACTTGATAAAATTGCCGAAACAACAGCACCAGTTAAAACTTTTGAAAATTGACTCTTACTCATATAGACTCTCCCTATGTTATAAACGATTCCCAATGAATCGTTCTGTATGTTAGTGAGCTTGGACACCAATTTTTTACAAAATTTTTATTTAATTTTTTATGAAAATTGTGTAATTAATTTTTATTGTTTAATTTTAGCCTATTACAAGAGACTTCATTAAAATATGCAAAACAAATCAAATCTTAATTTTAGTTCTACTGAGTTTTTAACTCAATTAAGAGATAAAGAACACAATGCTTTTAATAGCTTAGTAAATACTTATTCAGAGCAGCTCTATAGAACATCTTTAGGATTAGGATTTAATAGAAATGATTCCAGAGAGTTAACTCAAATCGTTTGGACAACCTTATATGAAATCATTTCCGAATTTAAAGGAAAATCACATATTCGAACTTTTATATTTGGAATATTATACAATAAAGCATCTGAATTTCGCAGAGAACAGAAAAAATTCCTTGGTCCTGACGTTGTTGATGATATTATGAATGAAAGATTCGATCATAAAGGAAATTGGGTGAAACCCCCAATTGATCCTGAAAAATTTCTTTTAGGCGCCGAATCAAATCAAATTATTGAAAAATGCCTTGAAAGTTTGCCTCTTAAATTAAAAATGGCATTTGCTTTAAAAGAAATTGAGGAAAAAAAGAATTCAGAGATTTGTGAATTATTAAATTTAAGCTATTCAAATCTTGGAGTTATTATTTATAGAGCAAAAAACAGACTACGTGAATGCATTGAAGGCAAAGTTAAAAAAATGTAAAGGTAACTTATAGTATGGGTTCTTGTAAAAAAATCGTAACAATCTTAAGTAAAAGTGAAGATATTTCTTTTATTAAAAAAGCTAGAATACAATTCCATTTGTTTTTGTGCGAAAATTGTATGAGATATAAAAAGCATTTAGATATTATAAATAAAAATATGAAAAAAGTTTTTGAAAAAAGAATGGAAATAACTGAAAAAGAAATAGAAGAAATTAAAAAAGAAAACTATAAAAAAGATTAATACCTTTTTTATAGTTTATTGGCATGATAAACCCGTTGAATCACCAACTAAATTTATTTTCATAACTCCCGCTAAAATGACGTTTGAAGGACAATTTAATAGTTGAGGAATAATAAAACCAAAATCTTTTTCTACTTCACCTGTCATAACAAGATTTATCATTAAATTTAATTGCCAAGGTAGTTTTGGATCGGCAGGAGTATCAATAGCCCCATTAGTTTCTAACTTAATATTTTCTGAACTAAATCCTGTTCCATTAGATATATTTATCTTTTTGCCATTCCAATTTAAATCTAACATTGCCTTAGAAAAAATTTGTTTGGGAATATTTAATGATTCATTTGCCATATTTAAATAACCATTTTTTAAGTTTAAATTCACTTTTGCAAACGTCTTATCTTGAAAATCTATATTACCATTTAATTTCCCACCCAAAGAAGTCTTTGAAATAATAGGAAGAACTAATGCTAATTCAGGTTTTTCAAAAGACTTAACGGCAAACAATATTTGGTTGAAAATATTATCAAGCATGAAATCTTTAAAATTCGCGTCGGCTTTTTTAATAAAAACATCTCCAGAAATAACTGAAAATAAGGGCAATGTGATTGATGATTGAAGAACCCCATTATTTTGTTTTGCCTCTAAATTAATAGTAATATTTCCAATAAATAAAGATAAAATAGAAAGCCTAGCTGTTACGTTATCTATTAATAAAGCACCTTTGGAATCAAATTTATTTGAAACTTCTATCCCCTGGAGCTCAAGACCAGTAAACCAATAAGGCTTTAATGTTTTAATTGAAAAATTTAGAGGGAATTTAGATCTATTTAAAATACCTTGAACTTCTAAAACAATATTTTCTTTAACTAAAGAATAGGGAAATGTTTGATATATTAAAACAATAAAAGATATTATACCTAATATAAAATAACTGATAATTTTTTTTTTATTCATAATTAATAAAACACCTTGATAAATTGAATTTTAGTTATTTTGTTTTTCAATTGGCATAAGAGCTTCCACTGTCAACAAAACATCAAAATAAAGTTTCGCTTCGGTTATTGATATTAATCGAAATTTTGAAACCTTAAGCTTATTAGGCATTTGTTCAACAGCATTTATGTATTCCATCATTTTCTTTAAACTAACCCCTGATAACTTAAAATCTACACTCACTATTTGAAACTGCTCTGCTAAGGGATTTTGATTTGGAAGTTTTGCAATAACAGGTTTCACGGGAAACCCAGAAATTTGGAGTCCCATATCTTTTGCTTTTTGATCTAATAAATTAATAATAGGTAAATTTGCATTTGTTGATTTAATTCCATTTTCAAGCTCGTCAAAGTTTGTTTGAACGGCTACATAAGCGGGTCTTACTTCTTTTAATGCATTTGAGTTAATATAAGCGCTTGATAGTTTATTTTGTAAAGAAAATAGACCAACTAAATAAATTATAATTGTTAGAACAAATAAAACAATTGCAGAAATAATAGAAGAAACAATAATTAATGAACGGCGTTCATGATTTAATCTATAAAAATTTTCAATTAAATAATCTAGTCTGCTATTGTTTTCTCCAAAAATAAATGTTTTTACCGTTTGTGTTACTTGAGCTAAATTTTCAGAATATCTATTGCTCATTTTCACCCTTCTCCATTTGTTACTGAAGCAATAATAGAAAAGTGAGTTATTTTCTTTTCACTACCTACTTTGTTTGATTGTGATTTTTTTGAAACTTGTTTTAATTCTTTTATTTTTGATAATTTATCAATTATTTTATTTATATTATCTGGGTTATTTGTCTCTGCTTCAATATAAAGTTGATTATCTTGAAATCTAAATTCCGAAACTTCAAAGTAAATATCTTTAGGAATTGCTATTGAAACCTGATTCATTAGCCTCAAAGGGAGTGCTGGTTCTAAGGAAGAATAATTTTCAATAATGATCTGTTTATCTTTCATATTTTGTTTAAGAAATTGAATTGCTTCATCACCATATGTTTTAAAATCCCAATCTTTTTTGCCAGATATTGCCCTTAAATTATAAGGTTCTCCATTTGACATGGCAATTACGTCTTTTCGAAATTGGTTTTTTAAAGTATCTATTTCTTTATTATACAAAAAAGACCTAATAAAGTAGCTCAAAAACAAAGCGAAAAGAACGATTGCAACAGAACTGGAATAAAGAAATATTTGTTTTATTAATTTATCATAGTTACTTACCTGAGCAAATTCACCTTTTCTTAAATTTATTTTAGAAGCAATCCCAATTACGGGTAAACCACGCATAGCTATTGCTAGAGATTGCGAAAATACAGATAAACTTGCTTCACTCGCATTATCAGAAAACTCATCATCTTGAAACATGAAGTTTTCTTTTCTAATTTTTATACCAGTTACTGGTAAATTTAATATAACCTGAAAATAATCTTTTACACCTTTAATTTTACTTGATCCACCCGTTAAAAATACGGATTTAATTTTAATATTTTCTTTTGCAATAAAAGACTGAATTGTTCTTAAAATTTCAATACCTAGTTCTGTAATAGCTTGAGATAATACAATAGAGACTAAATTTCTCTTACTATCGCTTTCCTCAGTAGAGCTTATTTCCATTGAACTCACAAAATGTTTTAATATTTCTGCTTCCGAATAATTTAATTCAAATTTTTGTTTTAATACCTGATTAAAATAATCACCAGCAATACTTATTATTCTAGTATATAAAACCTTTTTGTCTGCTAAAAAAGTAAGTGTTGTTTTACTATGTCCAATATTAATGATTAAATTTGAAAAGATGTTTTGCTTTTCACCTTCTTCAACATTTTCATGAATATTTTCTGAGTTACTATTTGTTTCTTTATCCAAAAAAGAAAGCATATTTAAATATGTTAAGTTATCAATATCAAGAACTTTAACTCTTAAATGTTCTTTTTCAATAATATCTAAAATATCTTTGATAACTTCTTTTTTAGATAGAACAGATAGAACAGAGGATTTATTTTTTGTATATTCAATAATTTGATAATCTAAAATGGAATCTTCTATTGCGAAAGGACTTGAACTTTCTAGCTCATTTTCTAAAAATCCAACAATATCTCTCTTACGAATATTTTGAAAATCAACTTTTCGAATAGAAACATTTTTTGAATCTATAGCAGCATAAACAGTGTCAAATTCCAAATTATAATTTTTTATGAGTGCATCAATGGCCTGAGTTTGAGCTTCTTTTTCATTGATACCTTCTTTATATTCAATTTTTTGCTCAATAAGTTGATGTACAAGGTAATTTTTATAATCATTTATGATTTTATAATCATTCCAAATAATAGCAGCCTTAATTGAATAGGTTCCAATATCAAGGCCAAGAATCTTCTGCATTTTTCTATCATCTCCATAATAGGCAGCACTTTCAGTGCTTTATATGAATCCATTTTTAAAATATAGTCAAATAACATTAAGTCCTTAAAATAAACTTCAGCTATCCATCAGAAAGACCGAATTCATATAAGTAGTCAAACCTTTGTTGGAGAAATTATGCAGGTAAGGGCAAAAGGTTCACAATACAAAAGCCTGAAGCTAAGACAAAATATTGTCTGTAGCATGAATTTCTCCTCTAAAACACGCCCTAGGAAGCTAATCAATAATGAACTCGAAAACAAACTAGGAACAGCAAACAAATTTATATTTGTTCAAGACTTTGAAAAAGCAGAAACCATTTTAAAACAACTTTCTGTTAAGTTCCCTAATGATTATGAAATCTTATTTAGAAGAGTGGAAGTATCTACAAAAAGAGATACGCTCTCCGAACTCATACACGACCTAAAAAAATTGAGCAAAGAACACCCTGATTCCAAGGCTATCAATTTTGCTATACTATTAGGAAGTATACGGATTTCGTCTAAAAATGATACAGAAAAAGACAAAAAAGCAGATGTCAGAAAACATATTGAACATTCTCATAGAGAAATTGAATACCCAAATAATTCAAAAACTCCTTTAATAAATATTCTTTCTAATAAAAAAATTAGAATAAATAGAACTCTGGATATTCCTGATGATTATTTCCCAGAAGATTTTCCTATTCAAGAACTTCAATTTCCGAATGAAAATAAAAATAGAGTAACAGAAAACTTAAACGCCAAAGAAGAACTTTATAATAAGGCTGTTGAGCTTCAAATGAATTATCCTGAGAACTATGCAGCTTGGTTCATTTCTGGTTGTGCCTTAGAAAGCATTGGCCGCCTTAGCGAAGCAATAGAACATTGGAAACACGCTTTTTCATTAAAATCAAATTCAACTTCTATTTTAGCAACATTGACAGAGCTCCAACAAATTGGTGCTATTTCTGATCCAAACACAAATTATGCTGAAAGATTTGAAGCAGTTGATAAATTTTTAGTTCATGGTCATTTTGAAACACATACTGCATTATATAATGAATTTTTAAATTTAGGTGATCATAAAAATGCGATTAATGCTTTAAGAACCTTAGCTGATTGGCTTCAAAAACAATATGGGGAAGTCCCTGTAGAAATTGAAATACTCTGTTTATTAGGTGCTATGCAAGCCTATAAATTGGCAAATAATATTCCAGCATCAGAAGCTTGTCGTGCTGAAGTTGAAAATATTGTAATTGCATGTAAAAAATCGCCACGCGATATGAATCAAATTTATTTTATTGCCCAACTATGCGATGAATATGGGCTTAAACCCGTTGCTCGTATCTGTTACTTTGCAATTTTAATTTCTAAAGATTCCTCACATGATCTTGTTATTCAAACAGCATCTCACTGTGTCAGTAATAATCCTTCAGATGGCCTATTAGAATGTCTAAAAGTTGCTTATAAAAATTTACATGGAAGTCCTGAAATTCGTTTTTGCATGTTACTTTGTGGATTAAAAGTATCCCAAGTAGATGTAAGCGATTACATGTTGAAAAAAAATAAAATTAGGGACTCTATCTCAAATGAAACACCAAGCGAACTTATTTTAATTCAGTTAGATGAACTTTACAATATTTATCAATTTGATCCAGAAGTTCATTATTATCTTGCTGAAATTCACTCAAAATTAGGCAACAATAAGGATGCTAAAAAATATTTCCAATACATGTTTTCATTAGACTATTTTAATTCTGATGGAATATTAAGATATATTTTCTTTCTTCTTAAAATTAGAGATTATTCAACAGCAAGAGAAATCGCTCAAGAAGGATTGCAGTTAACCAGTTTATCAGAACAGCAATCAAATGAGTTGCATTGGAGTATAGCTGCTGCCTATTATTCTGAAGGTGATTTTCAAAATTCATATTCAGAAATTCAAAAATCTTTGACTATTGATCCTTGGAATCATTCTTATTTAATCTTGCTTTTACGCTCTTGCTTAAATATAGAATCAAATAAATTTTTAAAAGAAAATGAAGCTATTGTTAAGTTTTTAGAAGAATTTATTTTAAACACAAATTCTTCTGCAAATCAGAGAGAAGCTCTTTGTGATAAGTTAATGAAATATGGATTTGAATGTATTCAAAATAATTTTTCCGAATTTGCTTGGAATATTGCAAAATGCGCTATATTAGTTAGCGAAAATTTAAATGACAATCTTCTTCTTTTTGTAGCAAAATCTGGTGCTAGTTATAATTCGCGAACAGCAGTTCAAGAAATGCTGTTATTACTTAAACAAAAAAATAATAAAGAATTAAATTTTGCTACTTTATCTGCATGTATCGCTCAAATTTACAGTTTATCTGGCAATTGGCCACTCGTAGACGAATGGTTATCTATAGCTAAAAATAATCATGGATTATCTGGAAAAGTAACAAAACAAAAGTTATTTGAACTTGAAGCATTAAGCATCATTATGAAAGGTACAGATTTTAAAAAAGCGCAGACATTGCTTGAAGCTGCAATTGATTCTTATGATAATATTCAAAAAGTACCTTTGGACACAAAAGTTTTACATGGTTATATTCTTGTTGCGCAAGGGCAATTTTCGATTGGTATAGAAAAAATGCAAAATAATATTAGCACGAACGCCTCTATTCAAAGCCTTTACTTTTTAATTAAAGGGCTGGAACGTGCTGGGCAGCTAAATAACACAACAAAAGAATCTTTAACGCAACTTTTCCATATTTATCCTACAAATTCTTTTGAGCAAAAAATGGTTGAAGAAATTTTTATAACCGTAGGAAACAAAAATAACTCAAGTCCTGTAGGTTTAGCCTGTTAATCAATTGACTTCAACTTATTAAAAAGGAATATTCTAAATTAAGTTGTTAAAGTTTTTTGTAACACTATGGTTATTTTTTCCACAGGTACTTTAAAATGAAAAATAAACAAGAACTTTCTAAACCTATTCAAAAAAGTTCAGAGTTAAAACGAATTCGTAATAAAATTACAATTTCTGGTGATTGGTGGAATGGTAAAACACATGTTCTTCTTGATATGGATGGAACATTAATTGATCAACCTGGTGCTTTATTTCATAATTTATTTGCCCTCGGTGTTTTATTCAGAATGCGAAGTTTTGGATCTATCTCTCAATTAATAAAAGCAGCTCAAAAAACAAAAGAAATTTTACTTTCATCTCATTCTTTTTCTTCAAATGAAGATGCTTTTTTTGAAACTCTTGCAACTGAGTTAAATACAAATAGATTAAAAATTGAAAGATTTATGTCTAAATTTTTTGATTCAGATTATCCATTTATTTGTTTATTTCTTCATTCAGACCCATATGCAAGAAAATTAGTTGATCTTTTACATACAAGTAATAGGCATATAACACTAGCAACCAACGCTGTATTCGGCAGAAGAGAAATTGAATTAAGATTAAAAGCAAGTGATTTGTATTTACATGATTTCGATCTTGTTACTTCATGGGATGTAATGAAAAGCACCAAACCCCATAAAAACTTTTTTAATGAAACTTTAAAAAAAATTGGAACAACTCCAGAAAGAACCATTATGATAGGAAATGATCCCTATTATGATCTCCCTGCTCACACCTTAGGTATCCAAACTCTTTTAGTAGGAAATAAATTAAGTTTAAAAGATATAGTAGATTCTTTAGAAGAAAATATCAGGCAAAACTCAAAGGCATAAAATTAAGGATCTGCTCTGTTTAACACTTTAACTGCTGTATTAAACTTTGTCCCTTGGGCAGCTGCTACACCAAGATAAGCACCGCTAGATCCTTGATTACTTCCCCAACAGTAAACATCATCATTGCTTAATAAAGCACAAGTATTTTTATCAGAGGCGGATATATCTACAATTTTAGTACCTGAAGGAAAACCTGAAACTGGTGTTGTTGCTGCTGTAATCTGAGTTAATCCCGAAGCATTACCAAGCTGTCCATAGTTATTATCTCCCCAACAATAAACCGAAGAATAGTCATTTGTTACAGCACATGTATGACTATCTCCTCCCACATTCATACTTGCTCCAGAAATATTTGAAACACCAACCAAAGTCGTTGAATTTGTGATTGAACTATTTCCTAACTGACCTGAACCATTTGATCCATAACAGCTCATTGATTGGTTTGGATTTATAAAACACATATGGTCTCCATCCCCACTTGAAACCGACGTAGAGCCATTTGATAATAATGTTGGTGATGTTGACAATAAAAAACCTCTATAACCTCCGCCGCCGCTTAATGCGTTTCCCCAGCAATATCCTTTTCCAGATGTTGTAATTGCACAGGTCATTGCATCTGAGCAGGATAGATAGGACACTGCTTTATCAGTTGCTGGTAAACTTGGGTAAATTCCAGATAACCTAGCTGTATTCGTACCATCACCCAATTGACCTTGTGTATTATCACCCCAACAACCAATCGTATTATCAGTGTATAAAGCACAGGCATGAGAATCTCCAACAGCAAAACTTTTTAGGTTTTTACCAGAAATATTTGTTACTGTTGTTGGCGTTAATACAGCTGTTCCTGTTACACTACCTGTTCCAAATTGCCCAACTGTATTGCTCCCCCAACATTTAAAACCGCTTTTAAAATAAGCGCATGTAGTTTGGTAAGCAGCGGATACGGCAACAGCAAAATCACCTGAGCTTGATACAGTTGTTACTGGAAGAATAGAAGCTGTTACAGGAGTGTATGAATCTACAGTTGTTCCATTACCTAATGCACCAAATGAATTATTTCCCCAACATTTGATTTTACCATTTTTCATAACAACACAAGTACCAACATCGGCACCACTAATAAGGCCATATTCACGGCCATTTGTTGTATAAGAAGGTACATATCCTAAAGAGGCCGAGTAATTTACAAGTTCATCTAATGAATTGAAAGCTGAAGCCTGTAAAGGAATAGAGGGATCAGTTAAATCATAAAGTTGATTACATCCTGTTATTATAAATAAAGAAATTATAGCTAAAAAATATTTAAAATTATAAAAACAAATTAAATTTATTTTTCTTAATACATTTTGTTTCATAAATAAATTTCACCATTTTAAATTTTTACGTTAAAATTAGCTACACGTTTCTCGTTAAGTTATATTAATTTTTTTAAAATAAAAAAGAATTTTTTACCTAGATTCTAGATATTTGACTGCAAGAATTTACTAAATATTTATTTTTATAAATTCAAATATAAACAAAAAAAAACTCCCAAAATAGATATATTATCTTATTTGGGAATTATGAAAAAATGATTAAAAAGAAATTATTTCATTTTAACAACATCATCACGACGATTTTTAGACCAAGCTTCTTCATCATTTCCAGCAACAGCAGGACGCTCTTTACCGTAGCTGATAGTTTCAATTGTATTTTGAACACCGTTTGCGATTAAATAGTTTTTAAGCGCTTGAGCACGTTTTTGTCCAAGAGCCATGTTATACTCAGTAGAACCGCGATCATCTGTGTTACCTTGAATTTGAACTTGTACAGTTGGAGCAGCCTTTAAGTGCTCAGCAATTTGATTTGCTACTTCTTTTTGGTCACCACGAATATCGAATTTGTTAAAGTCAAAATATACAGTTTTAAACTCACCAGCTGTTTCAGGATTTTGAGTTGCTACTTTTGCTGCTGGTTCAGAAGATACTTCTACTGGCTTTGGTTGTTCTGCTGGCTGTTCTGCTTTTTTTGTACTTGAGCAACTTGCTGCAAAAAATGCTAAAGAAAGCGCAGATGATGCAAGAATAACTTTAGAAAAATTCATGGGGGACTCCATAGTTAACGTTAAACTAACGACCTTAAAACTACTAAGAAATGAAGTTATATACGAAGAAACTAATAAAAATCAAATACAATTTCTCTTTAATTCAAACAATGTAAAAGTCAATAAATAACTCACCTTTTTAGAATTGAAAAACAACATAAATGTTCTTTTATTTAACTGCAATCTTTTTTTATTACTTTAAAAACCTTCTATTGCTCAGGACTGTTTTTTGATATAAGGAACTCCATTGCCATAAAACTCTATGGTAATGATCTCTTAACAGGAGTAACCTCTATGACATTAGAAAACATTGTAATCCGCGCTAAATTACGCGGAGATGCATCTAAAGGAACCGTTCGCAAGCTACGCCATAGCGGGCTTGTACCTGGAATCCTTTACAAAAAGGGTGTTTCAACAAAAATTGAAATCTCTGTTTCCGACCTTCCAAAAGGCCACACTCGTTCTAGCGTTTTAAAACTCGTTCTTGACGGCGTTGAAAAAACAGTTCTTATGCGTGAAGTTCAAGTAAACCCACTCAACGACAAGCCAATTCACTTTGACTTTCAAGAAGTAGAGCCTAATGACCTCATTCGTACACACGTTCCTTTAAACTTTATTGGTTTAACACGTGAGCAAGAAAAAGAAGGTTCATTCAGTATCCGTACTCGTTACCTTGAAGTAAAAGCTCCACTTTCTAAGCTACCAAAACAAATTGATGTTGACGTAAGTGGTTTAAAAGCAGAACAATCTATCCAACTTCATGATATTACTCTTGGAGAAGGCATTGTTGTTCGTACTGGTAAAGGCCAAAACCTTGCTCTTGCTTCTCTTGTGAAGCTCTAAAAAGCAGTGTTTATCCTTGTTGGCCTGGGTAATCCTGGGAGCAATTACGAAAATACAAGACATAACATCGGATTCATGCTTGTCGATCAAATCGCAGCAGAATCCGGTGTTTTTTTGTCTCAAAATAGATTTGGCGCGCTTACTGCCCGTACAAGATGGCAGGGTCATGATGTTTTTCTAATGAAACCGCAGGAATACATGAACCTATCAGGCAACAGTGTGCAACAAGCCCTTTCTTTTTTTAAAATAGACGAAGAAGAACTTATCGTTATATTTGATGACTTAGATCAAGCTCCAGGGGCCGTTAAAACGCGTCTAGGAGGCGGTCATGGCGGCCATAATGGTATCCGTGATATTTTGGATAAACTAAGCTCAGACAAGTTTTATCGTGTAAAAATTGGAATTGGTAAGCCTGAACATAAGGGTGCTACTGCAAACTGGGTTTTAGGGAAGTTCACAAATTCAGAAACTGAGTTTTTAGAAAAAGAAAGCTTTCCGCTAGCAAAAACACGCCTACTTGAAACCATGAAACAAATATTAAAAAAGAAAAACAAATAACTAAATTACATTTATTTTAATTTTCTACTTTTTTTTCTCTTTAAAATAGGTGTCATGTAAACTCTAAATTGCTCTGGATTCATACCAGCCCGTTCTCTCTCAAAAGCCTTTTTCTGCAATGGTTTTAAAGATTCATAAAACTCTGAAACTAAAATTATAAAGTCATTATCAGATAGTGTTTCTTTAACAGAAATAACTTTCTTTTTAATGATTTGCTTTTTAGTCTCATTTATAACGTTATCTAAAGATAAATCTTCATTATGAACAAGATCTGAAGAATCAAAAAGAGTTTGATGCGTTGTTTTTTTAGAAGCTTTTTTTACGACAGTTTCTTTTTTGGTTACAATCACTTTTTTATCTTGCTTTTTTTCAATTTTTTCCGCTTTTAATGCCTTTTCTTTACGAATTTTATTTAATTGATCTGGAGGTGGCTCAGGAAAAAGAGTTTCTCCAGTTGCCGAACACTTCATTGCAATTTTAGCGATAGGAGCGGCAAAAGAAGGGTGTTGAGAAGCGTAAGAAGGCGACATAGACATTAATTTATCACTAATAGCCTGTTCTAATTCAGAAGCCTCTTTAGCCTGTTCAGAAAGTTGCCAGCAATAAACAACAGACCCCATTGACGAGTTATCTACATTATAAGAGTTTTCTAATATTTTATTTTTTAAATCTGAAAGTTTTATATTAGGAGCAGCAATATTCCATCCTAAAACCCCATGGTCATAAAGCGCAGGAACATTAGCTAAAATTTCTTTATGAAAAGAGCTGATATTTTTTGCATCTAAAGGAACAGAACTCCAATTATTAATGTTATATTCAACACCTTCTTGTTTTGAAAATTCTAAAAACAAATAATTTAGAATTTTTTTAAGACTTGCTTTTGTCCCCATAGATTGAATTACAACAGGATTAATACTAATAAATGAGGCTTTAATAGCAGAAGAATCCTGGTTCATACGTTGTGGATAATAAAAGGATTGAATGGATTGAGAAAGACTTAATGAAAACCAAATACCATCTACATCATTTTCTATTTGTGCATGCCTAACAAAACCAAGGCTTCCCGCGCGCGATAAAGATAAAGATTTTGATTTTTTTGAGGGTTTAACTTCAAATAAGTTTAAAGGAGCCGCCCAAAGATCTTCTAATTGTTTACAATTTTCATAAACATCTTTTTGAGTACCAATTAAATATTTATTAATTGGAAATTTTAAAGTCATTTCATCATTTTTTAATGAAAAAATTCGGGACAAAGCCTCATGCCATATAGCAAACATGAGAGTCATATTTTTTGCATTTATATTAGTAGGAGCAGTAATTATTTTACCCGCTCGTTTTGAAATTAAAGAATCAAACCAAGCTTCTTTTGAACCTAATGTCAATAAAAGTCCTTCTACCCACCATGAAGGTGCAAGAAGCCTCTTTTTCAAAGCATAAATTTTTGAATCTGAAATCAAAAGGGAATCTTCTTTTGAAGTTTCAACAAGAACCTGAGAATGACTTGTATCATTTACTTGCCGGATAGATTTTACATGCTTCAAATGAGTAATACCAGACTCTGAATGAATTGCTTTTCTGAATTCCGGAGTAAGGCGAGAGGCATGAACCGCAACATTTTGTTTTTGCAGATCAAATGACATAAGTTGTATTATTTTCCTGAATTGTTAAAGCCGTTTATTTACGAGCCTGAATATAATTAGGTAACATAGATTCGACTATAGAAGCAATAGCTTTGACAGATTGATCGAATTCAATTTCAATGCTCATTTGTGAGGCGCAAAACTGCAAATTTGTTTTTAGATATGTATGTGGTATAATCATAATTTCAATAAGAGAATCTTCATTTTTTTCTAAAGTAATCCCAGCAATTGTTAAACTTATTCCAGCAATCCCAATACTTCCTTTTGGAACCATCCATTTAGAATATTGCTTTGGAATAGATATTACCAATTTCCAAAACTCATCACTTATTTTGTAAAATTCATTTATTTTTGCCAAATAGTCTATATGCCCTGTCATATGATGTCCTCCAAGAGCATCACCAACACGCAAAGCAGGCTCTAAATTTATACGAGAACCAACAATCATTTTATCAAAGTTTGTTAAGGCAAGACTTTGATATCCAACATCAACGACAAAAACATTTTTATTTGAATTTTGAAAAAATTCAACCACTGTTAAACAACAACCATTGCAAGATATACTTGCCCCTAAAGCCATATGGCATTTATCTAGATCAGAAGATATTGCCATTCTTATCGAGTTTTCATTGCGATATATAAATTCTACAATACCAATATCTTGCACAATTCCAGTAAACATATGAAACTCCAATTAACAATATAACCACAATATATTCAAAATATTCAGTTCAATTTTCTTTTTCAAGATCCAAATTAAAATTATTTTTTTGCGCTCTTTCAATTAATAATTTTAATTCAATAACAAAATCATCGGGACTTGAAAAAGCTCGATATACGGATGCAAAACGGACATAAGCTACAGGATCCAGCTTTAAAAGAGCTTCAAGAACAAGCTCCCCAATTTTCTGGGTTGTAATTTCTCGTTCTTCTGAGGAATGGCAAACACTTTCAACCCAATCACATATGGCATCGAGGCTTTTTGTACTAACTGATCTTTTTTGACAAGCTATTCCCATGCTTTTTAATAGTTTTTCTCTACTAAAAAGCTCACGAGTTCCATCTCGTTTAATAATATAGAGAGGTTGTTCTTCCGAGCGCTCGAACGTTGTAAATCGATACCCACAACTTACGCACTCTCTTCTTCTTCGAACCGTCCTCCCATCACGACTTTCGCGACTTTCAAGCACTTTGCTTTCAGGGTTTTGGCATTGAAGACACTTCATGGGAAAAACTTTCCTAATAAGGGGAAACATAACCTTTGTTGAGAAGAGCTCCATTGTAAAGCGGGTACTTTTTGCACAAAGATGAAACCTTTTCTTTTGCTTTTTCAAGAAGAGAATCATCGTTTTTTAGTGCAAAAGCTATCGCTTCTCCTAAAATCTTCATATCTTCAGCAACAAGACCACGAGTCGTTACAGCTGGTGTTCCAATTCGAATCCCACTTGTTACCATAGGTTTGCGTGGATCGTTTGGTACACTATTCTTATTCACAGTAATATCAATTTTAGCAAGACGCTCTTCTGCATCTTTTCCGCTGAGCGGTGATTCTTTAAGATCGATTAGAATTAAATGATTGTCCGTTCCGCCAGAAACAAGATGAATTCCATTTGATAATAATGTCTCTGCTAATACTCTAGCATTCACAACAATTTGTTCTGCATATAACTTAAATGAAGGATTTAAAGCTTCTCCAAAAGCAACCGCTTTAGCTCCAATCACATGCATTAAAGGACCGCCCTGCAATCCTGGAAAAATAGCTTTATCAATTGCTTTTGCATATTTTTCTTTACAAAGAATCACTCCACCTCTTGGACCTCTAAGAGTTTTGTGGGTTGTCGTTGTAACAAAATCGGCAAAAGGAACAGGACTTTGATGCTGTCCTCCTGCAACTAATCCTGCGATATGAGCCATATCGACCATTAAGAGCGCTCCCACTTCATCTGCTACTTGGCGAAATTTAGCGAAATCGATCACTCTAGGATATGCACTTGCTCCCGCAATAATTAATTTTGGTTTGCATTCACGAGCTTTTTTAGCAAGCTCTTCGTAGTCGATAAAACCATTTGCATCGACCCCATAAGATTCCGCTTTATAATAAAGACCTGAGATATTTACTGGAGAGCCATGTGTTAAATGACCACCATGAGGTAAACTCATACCTAAAAAAGTCTCGCCAGGTTTTAAAAACGCTAAAAATACGGCTTGATTTGCTTGAGCTCCACTATGAGGCTGCACATTTGCATGCTCTGCACCATAAAGTTTTTTAATACGATCTATAGCAATTTGCTCTACCTGATCATTAAACTCACAACCACCATAATAACGACGGCCTGGATAACCTTCTGCATATTTATTTGATAAAACACTGCTTAAAGCAGCTAATACAGCAGGACTTGCTACGTTTTCAGAAGCAATTAATTCTAAGCCATCATTCAAACGATGACTCTCTTTAGCCAACAAATTAGCAATTTCAGGATCTGATTTTAATAAATCAGTGCGATCAAAAGAAAGAAAATGATTCATTGTGAAAGCCTCTTTTCTATAGCTGTTACCTTACCAATTCGACTTCTATGGCGGCCTTCTTCACACTCAGCGGCTAGCCAAATTTTAACAAAATCGATGGCACGTTGATAATTTACGATTCTTGAACCTAAGCACATAATATTTGAATCATTATGTGCTCTACTCATGCGAGCTGTAAATTCATCGTTGACAACAGCCGCTCTAACACCAGGAAACTTATTGGCAGTAATGCACATTCCAATTCCAGTTCCACATATTAAAATTCCTCTATCGCATCTTCCTGTTGAAACCTCTGAAGCTACGATATCTGCATAATCTGGATAATCTACAGATGCTGAAGAATCTGCTGCAACGCCATAATCAAGAACCTGATGGTTAGTCAGAGTTAAAAAATCGATAACATAACTTTTCAATTCTCTACCAGCATGATCTGCTGCAATTGCTATTTTCATAATAAACCCTCATAAGTATAATTGGTACATATGGAGAAACTCGATTTCAAAACAAAAAAAAAGGCACCAAAAACGGTGCCTTCATTCACTTTAGCTCTTAAAGCTTTGCAACGATGAATTTTACAGCATCGCCAACTGTTTTAAGACGTTCAGACTCTTCGTCAGAAATATTTACACCAAATACTTCTTCGATTTCCATTAGAAGCTCAACAATATCAAGTGAATCTGCACCAAGATCCTCTTGAAAGCGTGAAGCTGTTGTTATATTTTTTTCCTCTATATTCAACTTTTCCGCTACGATCTTAATAAGTTTCATTTCCATTTGCTTTGCGTCAAGCTGCGTATCCATTGTAATTACCCCAAATGAAGAATTTAATCTAAAAACGAAGCAGTTTGTAGTGTTACTAACAAATACCTCTGCTTAGGCTTCTTTAACAAAGAGGAATGATAAAAGCAATGCACAATTAAGAGTAACTTTTGAACAACTCTGATTTTCATAATATACTAAATTAGGGTTAAAAAACTTATAATCTCCGAAAATGGATCGGAGGTAGGGGGCCAAATTCATGCGTATCGTTCTTGCCTTTGATAAATTCAAAGGAACTTTTACTGCACGCCAAGTTTGCGAACTCGTCGCCGATGGCATTCGAAATAGAAATCCAAAAATTGAAATTATTCAAAGACCAATGGCAGATGGCGGAGAAGGGAGCGCCTCTCTTCTAGCTGCAAGTTTAGGAATGGATTCCTTGAGAGTTGAAGTTTGCGATCTTCTTGGAAGAACAACGGAAGCAAATGTTTATTGGCAAAATGCAAGAAGATTAGCCGTTTTAGAATCAGCAGAAATATTGGGGAATGCAAAATCTTTAGCTACTGAAGAAATATTACTTGAATCAAATACATGGGGCTTTGGCAAACTTTTGCAAAAAGCATTTCCTTTACGCCCCCAAGAGGTTTGGCTTTGTATAGGCGGTACATTAACAGCAGATGCTGGCTGGGGTATAGCAAGTGCCTTTGGACTTTCTGCTTATGATGAGAATGGTAAAAGACTACGTCCATGTATAGAAAATATGAATAAAATAAGATCTTTTCAAAAAGAAGAGATTCCTGATTATATGAAAAAATGTCGCATTACAGCTTTATGTGATGTGAATGCTCCTGCAAAAGGCCCAGGTGTTACTTTAGCTTCTTTTTTAAGACAAAAAGGGGCTAAAGATTCCACAATTCCTTATATTGAAAAACAAATTTATCATTTTTGGAATATATTAAAAAATGATTTCCCCTATATTCCTCGACTTGAAGATGCTTTTACTGGTGCTGGAGGAGGAATATGTATTGGATTATCCGCTGTATTTAATAATATTCGCATTGAAATGGGTTCTAAAAAAATTGCAAAAGCTATCGCTTTAGCACCCAGTTTCACAGGCTCCGATTTAATTGTTTGTGGTGAAGGTAGTTTAGACGACTTAACATTATACGGAAAAACAGTGAGCACTGTTTCTCAACTTGCTTTAAAAAATCAGCATAAACTTATTGGAATATTCGGAAACGTAACAAAAAATAAACAAGAATTAAAATTAAAATTGGGTTTATCTGAAATTATTACTTTAGTTGAAGAAGAAAATATGGGTTATACTGCAAACGAACTCATGAGAAATTCTAAAATAAAATTATATCATATAGGACAAGATATAGCTGATAAACTTGTATCTAAATAATTTCAAAAATTAATTCGTAAGCTTCATAAACCAACGTTCATTTCTAAAATGAGGCCAAGTTCCTTTATCCCCAGTAGAATAAGAAATTAAAAATGCTCTTCCATACACTGAGCTTTGATCGATAAATCCCCAAAAGCGGCCGTCATAGGAGTTATCTCTATTGTCTCCAATGCAAAATATTTTTCCTTCTGGGACTATCCATGTTTTCTTTTCCGCACTTGTTACTCCACCTTTTTTCTTGCGCAAAATATGATAAGGTAACTTTGAAAATCCAGATTCATTTATTAATAAATAATCTGAAAGATCATCATTATTACCAATGTCTTCAAGCACAGATCTATTTAATTCTATTGTTTCTTTAGAAGGTATTCCATTTATTTTTAATATACCATTTTCAAACGAAACATAATCGCCAGCTGTAGCAATAACTCGTTTAATTAAAACTTGAGCACCTTCTGATGAAGGTCCTTGAAAAACAACAATATCGCCTTTTTTAGGCTTATCCCAACTCATAATTCTAGTTTCCATAAAAGGTAACATAAAACCATAAGAGAGTTTATTTACGACTACATGATCTCCAATTTTTAGAGTTGGCAACATAGAACCTGAAGGTATTAAATACCAATTTAAAAAAGAAGAACGAAATACAAACACACAAATAAAAACAATAACAATTTCTTTAAACTCTTTTAAAAATTTCACAACTTTGTTGCCAATCTAAATAAAATTATTCTCTTGATTTTAACTTTTCTTCGTTATCCTTAATAAAATTTCTTATATCACCTTGTTTGTCAAGAAGTCGGATCCATTGTTCTTTATAAAGAGTAACAGGAAAACGACCTAATCCATAAACAGAAAGTCCTCCTTTTTCCGCAACTTTAAAGCTAATTTCTCTTAAAGATGCTGGTTTTTTTTCGCTTTTCAAAGCTGCATTTTCTGCTCTAAGTTTTTCTAACTCTACTCTTAATTCATCATGATTTTCCATAGTTACACCTCATCGTATCAATCTGTTCAAAAACTCGCTTAACATACCATTTTTGAATAATAAAAAAAACCCTCTTGACACCCTTCATATAATACAGTTTAAGGGTCTGCTGGCAGGGGTTCAGAAAGACTAACTCTTTTGTTGCAAAGCGTACACGTTAGACGCGCAAAGTTGCAACCTATTAATATTGCTTGTTCTTATACAGGCTTGTATGATTCTTTCTCAATTCTCGCCTGAGTGTTCTTAGCTCTATGCAGCTAACCCCTTCTTTTCTTTATTTTTTGGGAAGCAAATGACAAATACCAATACTGTTGCAACAGAAGAGTCTTCTATTTTTAACTTATTGCCAGAAGCAATTCGCGCAGGCCTTGAATCACAAGGTATTACTAAACCAACTCCTATCCAACAAGCAACCTACGCTCCTGTTCTTGCAGGGCGTGATGTAATTGCTCAAAGCCGCACAGGCTCTGGCAAAACCCTTGCCTTTGGATTACCTGCTTTTGCTAGACTTGAAAAGCCAGTAGCAGGCAAACCTCGCATTCTAGTACTTACTCCTACAAGAGAACTAGCTCAACAGGTAGCAGATGTTTTTGAAACAAACTTTAAACCTCAAGGCTACAAAATTCTCGCAATCACAGGTGGTAAAAGCTATCGTTACCAAACATCTACGTTACAACGTGGTGTAGACGCTGTCGTAGCGACTCCTGGCCGTCTTAATGACTTATTAGAGCAAGGTTCTATTAGCCTTACTGGCGTTGAGATTCTTGTTTTAGATGAAATGGACGAAATGCTTGATTTTGGATTTGCCGAAGACATTATCAAAATCAAAGGTGCTATTGGAAAAAAAGCTCAAACTCTATTATTTTCAGCTACATTTCCTCCAAAAGTAACTAATATAGCACGCCAAATGGTTTCAAACCCATTTGAAGTTAAAGTGGCTAGCACAGATACAAGCACTGGCTTAATTGAGCATGGTTTTATTGAAGTAAAAATGGGTCGTAATTTAGACGCTCTTTTAGGCTTACTTATTTATCATGATCCAGAGCATGCCATCATTTTCTGTAAGACACGCGAAGACACACGCAATATCCATAACTCTCTCTTAGAAAGAGGTTTTGCGGCAGGCGTTTTAAATGGTGAAATGACACAAAATGACCGTAGCCAAACTATGGAGCGTTTTAAAAATCGCCAACTTCGTATTTTAGTGGCTACAGACGTTGCTGCACGTGGTATTGATATCACAGGCCTTTCACACGTTATTAACTATACTGTTCCAACAAATGTAGAAACCTACACGCACAGAGCAGGTCGTACAGGCCGCGCAGGAGCAACAGGTAAAGCTTGGACAATTATTACTCATGTTGAACGCAGAGAATTTCAATTTGTTTGTAACAAAATTAAAATTAATCCAACACGTATTGAACTTCCTGATGCTAAAAAAATTGCAACACAATTTTTTAACAACATGTTATTTCGCGTAAATGAAAATACTGTTGCTGCTCAAGACTATATAAATCAATCTGTTGAACAGATTATTTCAAAACTTGATGGCGATAAATTAAAAGAAATTCTTGGCACACTTCTAAAATCAGAAGCTTCTAGACAGCTAGGAAAAAGCCTTCATGTAGAAGACATCGCACCTCCTTTCAAGACAGAATTTGGTTCTAATGTAGAAAATGCAAAATTCTCTACTTCATCTGAACGCGGTGGACGCTCACAAAGAGGCGGCTACGGTCGTGGTGGTGATCGCGGTGGACGTTACGGTGGAGGAGGTCGCTCTTCTTCTGATCGTGGTGGAAAATTTGGTGGAAACAGTTCTGGTAATCGTTTTGGAGACAATAAAAAACCAGGCGGAAAACCTGAGCGTATGGGTGGATTTGGCGGCAGAGGCGTTGCTAAAAAGTCTTCTGAAACCTCTGGAAAAAGAAACTACCCTATTGCCTAAAATAAATTCCTAATAACTTAGATTGTTATAAGGAAAAACAGCAAATAGTTGAGTATATCTGTAAAATGATAGTAGGATAAAAAGCGAGAAATGTGCTTCTTAGCACTAAACTTCTTTTGATATTTTACTGGAGATATACTTGTGAGTAATGCTCAAATAAATCAAAATAAAGACCTCACCTTCTTAGCGGAAGGTTGGAGGTCTTTTCTTTTTGATGAGTTTTCAAAACCCTACATGGAAAAAATACGCTTGCATTTAAAAAATGAACTTCAGGCAGGTCACACCTTTTTTCCACCTAAAGATAAAATATTTCGCGCATTAAAACTTGTAGACTATGATGAGACAAGAGTTGTGATCATCGGACAAGATCCTTATCATGGAAAAGGACAGGCGAATGGCTTGTCATTTGCTGTAGAAAATGGCACTGCTATACCACCTTCTTTAAATAATATATTTAAAGAAATACATGCAAACACTGGAAAAAGACCTACAAAAACGTGCCTTGAAAGTTGGGCAAATCAGGGGGTGCTTTTATTAAATACAGTTTTAACTGTAAGGGAAAATATGGCTTTTTCACATCGTGAAAAAGGGTGGGAAATTTTTACCGATAAAATTATTTCACTATTAAATGAAAAAGAAAGCCCAATTATTTTTCTATTATGGGGTGCAGCCGCACAATCAAAGGCAAAAATGATCACAAATCCAAATCACAAAATATTAAAATCGGTCCATCCATCACCTCTTTCAGCACATAGAGGTTTTTTTGGCTGCAAACATTTTTCAACAGTTAATGAAATATTAAAATCATATCGACAAAATGAAATTGATTGGAATTTATAAAATTACTTTTTGGAGTCTTTCATGTTTAAAGAAAAACGAAATTCATTTGATGGAAAAAAATATTACGAAGTTTCTATTACAGGTAAACAGCTTCTTTTAAATTCTTTTTTAAATAAAGATACTGCTTTTACACTTGAAGAGAGAAGAGAGTTTAAACTAAATGGTTTAATTCCTAATGTAGTAGAGACCTTAGATGAACAAGCAGTCCGCGTTTATGGACAATATCTAAAAAAAGAAACCGATATCGAAAGAAATATCTTTTTAACTCAGCTTTATGATAGAAATGAAACTTTGTTTTTTAGGTTACTTCAGGAACATTTAGTGGAAATGGTTCCCGTTTTTTATACACCTACTGTTGGTGATGTTGTTCAACAATTTAATCAAAACTTTAGAAGACCTAGAGGATTATTTATTTCTTATCCTCAAATGGCACAAATTGAAGATATCTTAAATAATATACCTGAAGCGTATGATGTTAGCGCTGTATGCGTTACTGACTCAGAAGCTATTTTAGGAATTGGCGATCAAGGGGTAGGCGGAATTGTTATTTCCATAGCAAAACTTGCCATGTATACACTTTGCGCAGGCTTTCACCCAACAAAAGTATTGCCAATTGTTTTAGATGTTGGAACAAATAATAAAGATCTTTTACAAAATCCACTTTATTTAGGATGGCGCCACGAAAGAATTCGTGGAGAACAATACGACGATTTTATTGATGCTTTTGTAAGTGCACTTCGCAAGCGTTTTCCTAATGTTTACTTACATTGGGAAGACTTTGGCCGCCAAACTGCTCGAAAAAACTTAGACCGATATAAAGATGAAATGTGTACTTTTAATGATGATATGCAAGGAACCGCGGCTGTTACTTTAGGCGCAATTCTTGCAGGACTCAAAGTTAACGGAACAAAAATGAGTGAACAAAGAGTTGTCATTCATGGTGCAGGAACAGCAGGATGCTGCATTGCTGATCAAATTGTAGCAGCCATGATGGTAGATGGGCTATCAGAAAAAGAAGCTTTATCAAGAATGTTTTTGATAGACATGAACGGAATGCTTCACTCAAATATGGATCATTTAGAATATTTTCAAAAGAAATATGCACAGCCTGTAGAGGTTTACACGGACTGGGATAGAGTAAAAGGTAAAATTATCCAGCTTTCTGAAGTGGTAAAAAATGTAAAACCGACCATTTTAATTGGGACATCCACACAAACAGGAGCTTTCACAGAAGAAATTGTAAAAATGATGGCTTCTTACTGCGATCGTCCTCTGATATTCCCTTTATCCAATCCGACATCTCGCTGTGAAGCTTTACCTTCAAATTTAATTGAATGGACAAACGGAAAAGTTCTTGTTGCTACAGGAAGTCCTTTCCAAGATGTAAGATATAATGGAAAAGTTTATCCAATTGGACAATGTAACAACGCTTTTGTGTTCCCTGGATTAGGATTAGGAGTAGTTTCTTCTAAAGCTACGCGCGTAAATAATGAAATGTTAGTTGCTTGTGCAAAAGTAATTAGCGAATGCGCTCAAATAAATCGTGATCCTAGTTTATCTTTATTACCTTCCCTTACAGATATATTTGATGTGTCATACAAAATTGCTTATGCTACCTCAAAAGCAGCGCAACAAACAGGAGTTGCCCCTGTTACAACAGAACAAGAAATCCATGATAATATTCATTCAAATATATGGAAAACAAGTTATGTTAAGTACACAACCAAAAGTGCAATAGATAAATAATTCTTAGTACATATTTTCTTGTTTGGGTTTTGATTAAAAGAGTGTTATTCTTAAATGACACTCTTTTTCTTTTTATTTGTGAAAGCCAACAATGATACTTGAGGTATCTGTTATTTTTTTCATTACAGCATTTATTGGTGCATTAATTTCTACATCCCCCCCCGGACCTCTTAATATGAGACTTGTTCTTTTTTTTCTAAAAAAAGAACAAAAGCCATTAATTGCTTTTCAAACTGGCATTATTCTAACCGATTTATGCTGCAGCATTTTTGCTTTTTCATTAGCACAAAAAACATTTGAAGCAGATATATTTCTAAATCTTCATAAAAAATATTTAATGTTTATTGAACTTTCATTTATTTTAATGATAATAATTCTTGGATTTAGTTTTATTTATCGAGCAAAAAAAAAATTATACGAGAACGAAAGTCCTATTGATGTAATTGAGTTCGAAAAAGTCAGTAATACAAAACTTATTTGGCATTTTTTTGAGGGAATAGTTGGAACATTGACGATTCCTACTTTGTTTCCATTCTGGTATCTTTGGTGGATGGGTCAAAATTTTACCAACAAGCAACCTTTTTACATTCTTATTGTTCCTATTGCCTTAGGAGTTTATTTTGGAGACCTGCTTATATTTAAAACTTATCGATTTTTTGCAGGTCACTTTCATGAAAAAATTTTTAAAATTAAAATTGCCAAAATTGAAATCTGGGCAGGTTATATTTTATTTTTTGTCGCTTCTATTTTATTCATTAAAATATTCTTTTCTTAATATATGGGAAAACCCAAATGAAAATTCCTAATAAAATTCAAGTTATTTTTTGTTCATTTTTGAGTATTTTTTTCAGAAGCAGAACAATAAAACATATATTAAAATTAAACGGATCTGAAAAAAAAGAATTTTTAACTAAAATCATCAATGAAAATATAAAATATAAAAATAACGAAAAACAAGAAGTATCTTTTGTAAATTATAACTCCTTTAAATTTATTGAAAGTTATAATCAACTTCCTTGTACGATTGAAACCAGAAAAAAAAGAGCGGATCTATTAGAGAAAAATGGGTTTAGAGATAAAGAAATCTTATTAATTGGTGACGATGATCTACTTTCCGTTGAATTAGTTGCAAGGAACTTTAGACATATTACTGTTTTAGATTGCGATATAAAACTCCTTAATAAATTAAGGATTTTAACACAAGAAGCCAAATACCCTGTCAATTATTTTCATGTTGATCTGTATGAAGGTTTTCCAAAATTTTTAAATCATATATTTGATGTTGTTTGTTTTGACCCTCCACAAAACTATGAAGATCTAAATACGTTTATGTCTTGTGCAATTCAATCTTTAAAAAATCAAACTTCCATTTTTTATATGATGGTAAATTCATCCGCATTAGGATCAAATAATACAAAAAAACTTTTTGCAGAGTTATTAAAATATGGATTTGTTAATACAAATAAATATGAATTTTTTAATTGCTATCCATTAAATAAAGGACAATCACTTTTATTATCTGTTATGGCAAAATTTACTCATCCTAATTTAAAAACAGTAAAATGTAATTACTATTTTAGTGATTGTTTAGAGTTTAAATCTGTTCAAATTGCGCAAAATATAGAACAATTCTCTGATGGAAAAAAAATACTAACAAATATTATTCCTCATTATAGCATTTCGGAAATTCCTATTGCTTTTTATAATAATTATAAAATTCAAAATAAAAAAACAATGAACTGATCCCCGATCTTTAGTTTAAAACTCTTCTATTATTAAACTTCACACATTTAAAAAAATGAATTATAATCTGGAAACGATTAACAATATGACTTGTTAATTTTCTTTTTTCAGGGAAGGCTTTTTAAAATTGGTCGAACATAATAAAAAAATAGCAATTGTTGTACAAAGATGCGGTCTAAATATTTTAGCTGGAGCGGAACTTTATGCCTTAAAACTTGCAATCGCTCTCGCAGAAAAAAATGCAAATGTTGAAATTCATACAAGTATGAGTGACGACTATATTAATTGGAATAATCATCTTAATCAGGAAGAATGGATTTCAACATCTGGAAAACCACTTTTAATAAAAAGATATCCTGTTGAACATACCAGAAAAAGAATTCTCTTTGGTATAGTAAGAAGAGTTAACTTTAAACTTAATAAATATTTAAATAAATTTTATTTACTTTTTAGCTCTTTGTTAGATTTTATATTTCTAAAATCTCAAGGCCCATGGTGTCCTAGTCTTTGGAAATACTTAAAAGAAAACGAAAATGAATATTCTTTAATTATAGTTAAGTCTTACTTGTATTCACCTAATTACTATTCTTTATTAAAAACTTCAAGTTCTATCAAAAAGCTATTTATTGTTACAGCTCATGATGAACCAGAATTTAAATTAAATTTTGTAAACAAGTCTTTAGAAAAATCAGATATATTAGGTTTTGTTTCTGAGGCGGAAAAAAAATTATGTCATAAAATATGGTCTAATTCAAATAAAAAACCTTCTCTTCAACTTCCACCAGGCTTTGATACAAAGGAAGTTAGTGAAATTCAAATAAGTGATGAAATAAATGAAATTATTAATAAAAAATTCTTTATTTACATAGGACGTATTGACAAAAATAAAAATATTGAATTTATCTTTAATCATGCTCCTGAGAATTGTTTTATTGTATTTGCTGGTGATTTACAGATTGAATTTCCTAAAGATCCTAGATTTAAATATATTGGAAGAATTACTGAATTTGAAAAAAAGTTTCTTTTACAAAAAGCTTTGGCTCTTGTCATAGCTTCTAGACTCGAAGCTTACTCTATCATTACAGCTGAATCCATATATAATAATTGTCTTGTTTTAGCCCTGAAAGGATGCGAACCTATTGACGAACTTATTAAAAACTATGGTGGATTAAGCCTTAGCGCCCTCGAGTTTACTCAAAAATTGATTGAAATTTGGGAAAATAAATTTGATAAAAATAATATTCAAATTAAAAGTAATAAAATTAAAGAGGAAAAAACATGGGAAAGCAATGCAATAAAAATTCTAAATATATTTAAAGACAAATAATAAGCTTAAGGTATAAATTTTAAATGATGGTATTAAATCGAATTTCAAATTACTTTTTTCTATTTAACGCATTTGTAACGCTAGTTTTTATAAGATCTCCAAATATACTTCAATTACCATTATTAAGATTTGGAATTTATTTATTATTTCTATTTGGTTTTGCTATAGGAGTCGTGACAAGTTATAAAATTTATAAAAAAGTTGTCCTTTCTATTCTTCTTTTTATTTTTGCTATAACTGTGCATGCGTTTTCAAATTTTTATCAACCTTCATTAAGTTTTGGAATATCAATACAAAACTATGTATTACAACCAAATATAACCTCTGACTTTGCTATTGCACAAACTCGTTTATACATGATTTTCTTAGTTTGTTTTATATTTCCAGCTTTAACATTTTTTAATTCAATATTTAACGATCAATGTATAAAATTAAGAAAATATTTTTTATCTACTTTTTTAATTTGTTTTATTTTAAATGCATTTACATTAATTTATCAAGGTTTAATTAATATCAATTTCCTTTCAAAAGGAAGCCTAACTGCTGTAGATGCAAACAGAGCTCCTGGTCTTTTAGACGACTCAGGAGTTGCAAGCTTTTTCTTTTCCATAATAAGTTCAATTTTATTTATTATAATATTTAATTATGAAACAAAAATAAAATATAAAATAATTTTATTTTCGCTTTTAATTTTAAGCATTATTTCTGGATTTATAAATGGCTCAAGATCTTATTATACCGGTTTTATATTAACAATAATAATTTTTTTAATTTATAAATTTATTAAAAAAACTCTCCAGAAAAATTATTTATATCTATTTTCAACATCTTTTATTATAATTTCATTTTGTTTTTTAATAAATTTATTTTCAAATTATTATCAAATTTCTTCATTAATTAGATTAAAAAATTTTTTCAATGCAATTATTTCAAGTGGCAATTTATTTCAGAAATATGCTATTATTGATGTACAACGTTCAAGTCACTTAAGAATTATGTGGGAAACAATTAAAGAAAATTTTTTTACAGGAACAGGGCTTGGTTCTTTTTCTGCTAATTTTCAATATCAAGTTAATAAGCTAAATTTAAAAAATATTATTTCAGACATTCCAACAAATACCTATTTTTCCTTAGTATCAGAACTTGGATTTGTTGGTTTAATTTTAATTATTTTATTTTCTTACCTATTCATTTATTACATCATAAATTATAATAAAATAAATAATGATAAAAATGAGCTTAACAGTTTAAATATATTAAAAATCACCCCAATTTGGGCTGGAGTATCCTATTTTATTTTAGGCCTAGTCTCTTATTTATTTTATATGCCTTCTCTCGCTTTTATTGGCAGTTGCTTATTTGCTAGCTATCTCATTATTTTTATGAGACAAAGCAAAAAAAATGAAACATATGTTTCTTTGGTTTTTTGTTTTATGAGTATTTATTTATTTTCAGTATGTATATACTTAACTTTAACAGCTCCAATTGTACCATTGTTTCAATATGAAAAAACGGGGATTATTCAAATACCATCCCCTGTAGGCACACTCCCACAGCCTGAAGGACACTTTGAAAAAGACAAGGTTTATTTTTCAGCGCTTCTTCAAGGAAAAAATGTATTTTTTAGACCCAAAGACTCTCTTGATGGCCAATGGTTTAAACCTAGTACTCAATTTATCTTAACAGGTTTAAATTATAGGATTTTTATAGGACCAGAGAATAGGACTTATCCAGTTAACGTTAATATTACTTTTTATAATCAAAATGGTTTTTCTAATCAAAAGAATTATATTATAACGAATGCTTCATGGGTTTATTTCTCGATTCCCGAACTTAAAGAATTTAATTCATGTTCAAAAAATGTTACTATTTATTCGTTATGTTATTATAAGATTCATGTGAATCCACCATGGAAAGCATCCTTTATAACAAATGTTGGATTTTACTTTGAATATAAATACATTAATGGACAGAATGCTTGGAGATAGTTTTGGATACGAAAGCAATTCTTAAAAACTCCTTAAATCTTCTTGGAAGAAGAGGTGTAAAATATCTGTGCTTTGCCATCTTAGCAGCGATGGGTATTGCCCTCGTTGAACTTTGTATATCATTTATAATCCAGCTTCTTTTGACAAGCTTTGGTTTTTTTGACAATAAATTTAAATTTTTTGGTTATGAACTACCAAAGCTTTCTATTTATTTTGTTTCTAGTGCACTTGTCATTGTAGCAATTATCCGTTTTTCAGTGCAATTGACTACAACTCAAACAGCAGCCTTTTTAAGAGATTACGTATTACTTCGTTTAAAGAAAAACTCACTTTATCGTATACTTTATGAAGATGATGTTCATGAAAAAAGCTCCTCAAACATCAATTTTAAACTATCTGAAGTATTTTCAAAATCGTCTGAGTTTGTTTTAAATTTTACTCATTTTATTTTTATGTTTGTCCAAAGCGCTTTTTTATTTTTAATGCTTTTTATAATTGCCTGGAAAGAGGCTATTGTTGCTACAACCGGAATTGCTATAATTGGCCTTGCAATCATTTACATAAATAAAAATGTTTCTCGTTTTGCAAAACAAGTGCCACTTCAGCAAAAAAAATTAAATGAAGGCATTGAAAAAATAGCAAGAAACTACCTCTTTATAAAACTTATGAAAAAAAGAGAAGATGAGTACAATTCATTTTGTGATTCTTTAAAAGAATACTCTTCAAAATCCGTGAGCGCTAATTTTTACAGCAATTTAAGTGCCCAAACTGGACCTTTTTTAGGAATATTTTTATTAGTGATTATTATAATTATTAGTAATAACATTTGGCACACAAGCTCTGTGGTTTTATTATCTTTTATTTATCTTTTAGCGCGCTTTGTCCAAGGTTTATCAATATTAACTGGCTATTTTGGAAATTCAAATATATTTTTCCCCCAATATAAACTCTCATTAGAATCTATTTCTAATAGTGATTTTAAGAAAATAAATAAGGAGTCCCATTTAAAGATCACTTTTTTTGGTCCTTATAAAGACCCATCAGATACCAATAAGGAGAAAAAGATCGATTCCATTACATTATCCAAAATAGAATCACCAGAAATTGTATTGGAAAACGTTACTTTTTCTTATCCAAAGTCTACTCCATTATTTAAAAATATTAATATTACAATAAATAAAGGTTCTCAAGTTGGATTAATAGGATCTAGTGGAACTGGTAAATCGACTATTCTTATGCTTATGACAGGAATACTTCAACCTAATTCTGGAAAAATTCAAATTGATGGCGTTCCTGCTTGGGAATATATCTCAAAAAAGGAAGCACGTATTGGTTATGTTGGACCCGAGCCTTATTTAATTAAAGGTGATTTAAAAGAAAATTTATGCTACGGATTATCAAGACAAGTAAACGAAGAAGAAATCATGGAAACTTTAAAACTAGTTTCTTTACAAGACTTTGTTCTTGAAAAAGGTCTTTCTTATAAAATTGGCGAAAATCATACTGGACTTTCTGCAGGTCAAAAACAAAGAGTTTGTTTGGCAAGAGCCATTTTAAATAAGCCTTCTCTTCTCATTCTTGATGAAGCAACAGCCAATTTAGATGAAAAAAATGAATCTTTAATTGCAGAAGCGTTAAAAAATATTAAATTATCTTGCACCACAATCATAGTTTCTCACCGATACGGAATACTTGCTTTTGCAGATGAAATCATAGATATGAAAAATATTATTTAATTTTAATGATTCATTATTTTAATTTATTTGAATTTGAAAATGCAGTTTTTTCATCGCTTTCTATTTCATCATTTATGTTTTTATATGTTTTATTTTTATTTTTTGTATCTTCATTCAACCAGCTTGGATCAGAATTATTAGACGTTATATTTGAATTACTATTTCCAAATATATAAATCTTATCTAAAATGGATTTATTTTTAACTTCTAAATCTGATTTCCAAGAAAAAGATAATAAAGCAGCAACTCTATCTGATTTCCAGCGTGCTTTAGCACTCTGTTGCTGAATTCTTTTAGCAAATAAGTCTTCTCTCTCAGATATAATTCTACTATACCAATAATAATTTCTTAAAATGAGCGACACATAACTTCTTGTTTCTTTAAAAGGCATAAAGTCACAAAAAAGCATCATATTATTATCTAAAACACGATCTCGCCATTTATCTAAATTAGAAGCACCTGCATTATATGCTGCTAAGACATATTCAACTCTACCATCATATCTTTTTAATAAACGACTTAAATAGGAAACTCCAACTTCTAAATTCATTTCAGGATCATAAAGTTGGTTCGAAGTTATTTTACGTTTGATCGACTTTGCTGTACTTGGTAAAACTTGCATTAAACCACGAGCATTTGCACCAGATCTTGCATAGGGATCAAAAGCACTTTCTTGACGAACTAAAGATAGAACAAATATGGGATCAACATCTTCAGAGTAATCTGATATTTCTTTTAAATAAGGTTTTGGAAAATGCAGACCTAACATAGTCTTGCTGACAGGATAATTTTTTATATATTTTCCATAGCGACCTAGCATAAATATAGAGTATCTATAATTTCGAACAGCGTTATGACCTAATGCCCAATATAAAATCATATTTGGATTTGTAACACTTGAAGTTCTACCTACATAATTTGACCACTCTGTAGCGGCAGACATATCATTTCTTGCTCTAAATAAATCAAAAATAAATGCTTCTAGATTATCATCGCTCCATCCATTTGAATCACGAGCTTGAATAGAAATATCTTCATCGGGAACTAAGTTATTAATAGGATCAACACCCAATTGTTGAGAAGCTAAAATTGCATGTAAAGAGATAGAATTCTCTTTTAATAATCTTTGCCAATAAGGGTTTTCTTTCGAATTTGGTTTACTTTTTTGATAAATAGCTCCCAGCCAAAATAAGCTTCGAGAACTCTCACCAGGATCTTTTTCTAAAAGCGTTTTTTCTAAAGCATCTTTTGCTAATATTGGATAACCAGAAATTAATCTTAATAGACCTACACGTAAATGAATTTTTTCGCTTGGATCCGCATCAGGTAACAAACATTTTTGCATTTTTGTATATATTTTTTCAATTGCAGGATAAACAAATTTGTTTGGTAAAAAGGATTCCAATCTTAAAATTAATGCTGAAGAAACTCCTGAATAAGAACAATCCGAAGCGTAATCTAATGCGGAATTCGCTAAACGTTGCGCTTGAGAAAGAGTTGGAGGATCCATTTGAGAAAAAGCTTCTGAAAAAGACATTCCTTTGTAATTTTGTAAATCTTGCTTTTGTTTACTTGATAAATTTCTAACATATGTTGATTGTGGAGAAGCTGCTCGACTTGCTGCAGCAGATTCATCATTATTCTTTTTTTCTAACCACCAAGCAGCACAGGCTAAAGTTTGTTCATTTAAAGGAAATTGGTTTTTAAAACTTCCTACTAAAGCATCGCAATTTCGGGACATTTGAATTCTTTCTTTTTGAGAAAGATTTCTTAAAACCCAATCAGATAAAACTCTTGCACTTTCATTATATAATTTAAGATTACGAAATTGAGCTTCATCTATTAATTGATTTTCTTTGGGGGGTGAATAATTTTTTAAATTAGAAACATAAAAGTTATCATTTTTCCGTTTAATACTAGAAAGCATCTGTTTTTGCTCAGGCAATGTTAATTCAAGATTTTCTGTTAAAATTGTATTACTAGAGCAAGAAACTTGGAGAAGGGTAACAGGAACTAATATTAAAATACCAAATATTAGGATATTCTTTTTTTTAATCATAACATGCATTTATTTTATACCCTTTCTGATCCAAATATCATATCGTCACGAATAATTATGACTTGAGATAGAGTTCATTGCAAAGGGAACATGTAGATTAAACAGAATCTCTCAAAACAGGGCAAGTCATACAACGAGGACCTCCTCCTCCTCTCGATAATTCACTCCCTTCTACCGTAACAATCAAAGGATAGTTACTTTGCAATAATGTAGGATGTTTGATCACATCTTTTGCTGACATTATTTTAAATCCAGCTGATTCACATGCTCTTAAAGTATGTTCATGAATGTAACTTATGACTTTACCTGGCGCAAAGGAAAATAGGTTTGCTCCACTGTTCCATTGTTCCCTTTGTTGATGAAGAGGTTCATCGCCTCCACAAGGTATTGGATCCATTCGAACACCAACACTTCTAAGTCCTAAGATAAGATCTTCTACTTCTTTAAATTTTTTATCACCATCAGGTTTTACGCGAATACGAACCACCCTTGCTCTTTCTCTACCCAAAACATAAGGTGAGTAAACAACAGCCTGTTCTTTATTTGCGACAGTAAAAATCATATCAAGATGAATTGTGCTTCTTTCCCTTGGTAATATAACACATAAAACATTAAATGGTTCTTGATTTCCATCTTCCGCTCTTGCCCGAATTAAAGCGTTTACCAAGGCATCAACTGCTTTTGGGGTTGTTCTTTCACTAATTCCAACAAGTAATAAGTCTTCACTTATTACCAAAATATCACCGCCTTCAATTGTAAATTTTGGATCAACTTCACCATAGGCCGCATCTAATAGAAGACCATGCCCTTTTAACTCAGGGTGATACTCATAAATTGTGCGCATGATTAAGGATTCAGCATATCGAACAGAGCTTGCCATTCTTGAAGCGATAACCCTATTTCCAACAACCATACTGGTATCTCGCATGAAATACATATTAGGAAGAGGAACAAGTGAAAAAGTCTTTGAAGATAACCAAGATTCTAAAGAATTTCTTTTTAAGGTAACACCGGTTAACAAGGTTTGAACGAGATCACTTGATGAAAATGACTGTAATTCTGTTTTTAATTCAGGACATCCTTGAAAGGCTAAAATTTGATCTAACAATTGTTCACGAGCTTGACTAATTTCTAAAACTTCCTCAAGACACTCAGAAACTTCTAAAACTGTGCTTACTAATGATAAAACAGATTTAAGTTGAGCATGGCCTGCAACAATATTTTTATAATAAATGATATCATTATAAAGTAACTCCGAAGCATTTCTTGGGGTCATCAATTCTACTTCTTGACCTGGAGAATGCAAAAATACTTTCCTTAATTTACCAATTTCAGAATGTACTCCAATTTTACTTTTTGATTTCATAATTTGTTCTGCTTTTTCATTCTCAGACAAAGAATCCCAAAAACGAAAATTGCTTCCTCTAAATTCATTCTGTTCTTCTTTCATCTTTAAACTCCTTGACCAATTCCATTCGTAATGACAAAAATACACTCTTACCGTTAGCATAGGTCACATGGGTCTGATCAAGTGACAATCAATAATTTAGAGGAGTATAGCCATGTCTTTAAAAAAAAGTGTCGCGGTTTTTGGTGCAGGAAAAATTGGTAAGCTTGTTGTAAATATGCTTTCACAATCGGATGACTACCATATTACAGTTCTAGATTCCAGAAAAGATGCTGCAAAAACAGCCGCTTCTTATTCTTCAACAGGTCAGATTCTAAAAAATGTGGATTACGATCAAGCCGATTTTATGTCTCAAAAGGACATAGAAAGAGTTCTTCAAGGAAAAGACTATGTTTTAAGTTGTGCTCCTTTTTATTGTAACAAAGGAATTGCTGAAGTTGCCCGAAATTTAAAAGTAAACTATCTCGATTTAACGGAAGATGTAAAAACAACAGCAGCTATAAAAGAACTTGCTAAAAATGCGGGATGCGCTTTTATTCCTCAATGTGGCTTAGCTCCTGGATTTATTACAATCGTAGCAAATGATCTTGCAAAACAATTTGACTCCATACACTCAGTAAAAATGCGTGTAGGTGCATTGCCTTTGTTTCCACACAACCGCTTAAAATATAATCTTACCTGGAGTACAGAAGGATTAATAAATGAATATTGCAATCCATGTGAAGTTATTCACGACGGAAAACTAGAATTAGTTCCTGCTCTCGAAGGAGAAGAGAGACTTTGTTTAGACGGTGAAGAATACGAAGCATTTAATACTTCTGGAGGATTAGGCACCTTAGCAGAGTCATTAACAAACAAAGTAAGACATATGGATTATAAATCTATACGTTATCCTGGACACAGAGATATTCTTTTAACGCTTCTACATGATTTAAAATTTATTGATGACAGAGAAGGTCTAAAAAAAGTTTTTGAACGTTCTTTGCCTCACACTTCTCAAGATGTTGTTATCATTTTTGTTACGGTAGATGGTCAAAAAGATAATAAATTAACACAAAAAAGTTATGCAAAAAAAATCTACCATTCTGAAATAGCAGAAGAACATTGGGGCGCAATTCAAATAACAACAGCTGCGGGAATTTGTGCTGTGTTAGATTTACATGCGAATAAGCAATTACCTAACACAGGATTTATTCGTCAAGAAGACATTTCTTATGATAAATTTATAAAGAACCGTTTTGGAAAACATTATTCCTAATATGGATAATTTTCATTAGGGTTTTTTATTTCCATTGTAGGAGATTCCCCATCTATGTTCCCTGATGATAAAGTTGACATTCCATTTTGCGAAAGAATATTCTGTAATAGAACTCTAAATATGAAATCTATTAAAGCAGTTGGCTTTGATATGGATTATACTCTCGCACTTTATAAACCTGAAACCTTCGAAAAATTAGCATACGAAGAAACCCTCAAAAAACTAGTAGACATAGGATATTCAAAAGAAATATTAAATTGGGAGTTCGATCATAAATATATGATTCGAGGACTTGTCATTGATAAAATAAGAGGTAACGTCCTAAAAATGGATCGCCACCGTTACGTTAAGGTTGCTTTCCATGGTTTTAAAGAATTAAATCGGGAAGAACGTCGTAAATTATATGATGTTGAAAACGTAATTATCTATGAAGAACCAAACTTTGCCTTAATTGATACTCTTTTTTCTTTAGCGGAAGCTTTTTTATTCATTCAATTAGTTGACTATAAAGATAAAACAGAAAAATTATTAAATAAAACATATCTTGAAATTTATAATGATGTAAGAAAATGTATTGATTTATGTCATAGAGATGGAAGCATTAAATATAAAGTTTCTGAAAATCCAGGAAAATATATTACTAAAGATAAAAATTTAGTTTCTATTTTAAAAGATTTAAAAGCCTCTGGTAGAAAAATATTTATCGTAACAAATAGTCTTTGGGATTACACAAATGTTGTTATGAACTATATATGTGGCAACTCCAAAAAAGAACTTAATTTTGAGTGGATTTCTTATTTTGATTTAGTAATTACAGGGTCTCAAAAACCTTCTTTTTTTAATTCTAAAAATCAAATATATTCAGTTGATTTAAAGACATGTTATTTAAAAAATATAGATTTAATTAATTTATCCAAAAATGAAAACAATGAACCAAAAGTATTTCAAGGAGGGCATTTTAAACTTCTTTATGATATTCTTGGAATAAAAGTGGGTTCTGAAATTCTTTATATTGGTGACCATATTTATGGTGATATTTTAAGAAGTAAAAAAGAGATAGGCTGGCGAACAATGCTTGTCATTGAAGAGCTTGAAAAAGAAATATCGGCAATTCAAAATTCAAAAGATCAATATACATTATGCGACTCTTTAAATAAAAAAAGAGTTCATTTGGAAAATGAGTTTGAAAGACTTCAAATTGCAGAACATGAAAATAAAATTAAAAAAGGCATTGATAAAGATGAAACTCTCGATAAAAAAATTAAAAAAGTGGGGTATGATTTATTAAAGATTAAAGAATTAGAAAAAAAAGAAATCAGAACGTATCACTTAGGTCTTCACCCCATTTGGGGTGAATTAATGAAAACAGGTAGACAAAATTCTCGATTTGCTGCTCAAGTTGAAACTTATGCCTGTTTGTATACGAGTAAGTTAACAAATTTAATTCACTATGGGCCTCATAAAAATTTCAGAGCCGTAAGAGATTTTATGCCGCATGATCTAGATGATTGATTAATTTAAAGTTGTTAATTTAACACCCGTGCTCTTTTGGAACGTTATCCAAGCAAGATCTAGAGAACCTTTGGCATTTGCTAAATTAGCTCTAGCTGTTGTTTGATCATTCGCAGATGAAATCAGATCGGTTGCTGTTACTTGACCATTATCAAACCGAGCTTTCATTTGTGAATAAGCATCTTGAGCGTATTGAACAGATACTTTAGCTGAGTCTAATACTTGAATCGCATTTTGAAGTTGTAAATAGCTATTTGTGATATCAATGCGAGCGTTTAAGTTTAAATTTTCTAAATTATATTTAGCTTTTTGCTCAGACGCAACGGCATCACTAATTTGAGCTTGACGAACTCCCCAATCTAAAAGAACCCAAGAAAATTGTAACCCATAAGACATTTGATCTTGAATGTCAGATGAATAATATGTTTTGTCTGTTGTGTTAATATCACTTGCATTAAAATTTCGAGTATAAGTGGCAACAAAATTTAACGTTGGTAAATAATTGCTATATTTTTGAACTTTTCCATAATAAGCAGCATCAACATTTTCTTTCCCTGCTAATATATCTCTTCGCTGAGATAGACTTGGAGCTAAAATATTTTCAAGACTTGGAAGTTTTTGAGACTTCATTTCCCAAACAGATTTTTCACTACTTGCAACAGAAATAGCAGAACTATTTTTAACACCAATGGCTTCAGAAAGAGTAATTAAGGCAACTTTATAAGTTGTTTGAGCTTGAATTACACTCGTTTTTGAGTTTTCAAAATCTAATTTAAATTTCAAGAGATCCGCATTTGTTAATTTACCGGCATTAAATTGCGCATTACCATCATTTAATTGCTTTTCAGAAACTTCCATAGAAGATTTCGCAGCTTTTAATAATTGATCTGCTTTTTGTAAATTTATATATGCTTGTGCACCATAAAATCGAGCATCAATTCTACTTTGAACTCGATTTTGCAAAGCGGCTCTTGTTAATGCGGAAGATTGTTGTACAGAGTTGTACATGGAAAAAAGGCCAATCAGTGGCTGAGATAATGTTAATGTTGCCGTCGAAGTTGTTGTATCTGGAAAACCATATGTTTTTCCAGTTGTAGTACCAACAAGCGGATTTACATCACTACTATTCATCATATAATTTGCGGATGCTGAAATTGTAGGTAACATTCCTCGGAAAGCGGCATCTTCTTTTGCTTCCGTAGAATAATAGTCTTGTAAAGACATTTTTGCTGTAAAAGAATAAGTTTCAGCCATATTCATCGCTGCTTCAAGCGTAAGGATAGGTTGCGAATTTGTAGGGGAATTGACCTGATTCGTATTACTCTTTTGCACTTGTGCAATATCCTGCTGCCCGTATGATGAATTTATAAAAAGAAAAGAACTAAGCAAAGAAGTAACAGGGTAGGTCATCAATTTTAACGTTTGTAGTTTCATTAGCACCTTCCAAAATCAATTAAATAATCACTTTTTAACTTAAATCTAAATATATTTCAAGCAACGAAAATAAATTATCATTTTAATGTCATCAATTTTAAATTTATCAAATTTGTTATTTGCATTTAAAAAAAATAGAAAGTATGGAATTTTTAAAATTGAGGATTGAAATAAAATTTTAGCGATTTAAAAATTGGAAGTAATGAAAAACATAGCTCTAATAATATGTTGAGCCCCAATCATTCAAGTTTTGAATAATAACTGCTAAAGTTTTCCCTTTTTCAGTCAAAAAATATTCAACTTTTGGCGGGATGGTTGGATAAATATTTCTAGATAAAATTCCTTGTTCTTCTAAATCTCTGAGTTGAATTGTTAACATTCTTTGGGTAATTTTATTTTTTAAATTTTTTTGGAGCTCACCAAATCTTAACACCTCAAATTTCAATAGATTATAGATAATCACACCCTTCCACTTTCCACAAATAGCATCCAAAGCACATTCAACTGATGCTCCCTCTATTTCAATATTTTTTTTGGGCTTTATCATTATTTCCTTCCTTAAAATAAATTTTTATTGTTTATTTTTTTTTTGATTTTTATTTTATAATAACCAAATTTCATTAAATTAAGAAAGAACCTTCCTAAGTTTTTTCCAAGAGATAATAATAGCAATAATGAATATTAATAGATACTTTAATCTAAAAAATAACTTTTTAACATTTTATGCTATAAAAATTTAATGATTGATACCTCTAAAAAATAGATGTAAATTAACAAATATATTAATAAAAATAAAAAATTTAAAATACTAACACCATTTATGCTAGCATTTTAAATCCATATATTTATTTTATATTCTAAACAAGAACGAACATTTATAATACTTAATATAAAAATAAATATTTAGTATATTAATTTATATTAAGTATTATAAAAAATTACTGAACTTCAGATATTTTATTTGCATTTTGCATTGTTTCATCTTGAGATTTTACTGTTTTTTGAAGAGCTTCATAACTTCTATGAGCAATAATCATATTTGTTAAATTTCTCATAGGATTTACATTACTTCCTTCTAAATAACCTTGTGTAATTTCTCCAACAGGTGCTTTTACATTTTCAGGTGGACCATTATGAATCCATAAACTTTCACCTAGTCTTTCTAATAATGTATTATCTTTAAATGAAATCACCTTAAGTTTATCTACAAATTTTTTTCCTACATAAATTTCTCCTGTAGGCAAAATACTAAATTCTTTTCCATTTAATCCTGTTATTGCGCCATTTTCGCCTTGAACAACAGCGCCATTTTTATTTATTAAAATTCCATCATTACTTATACTAAAGCCACCATCCCTCGTTAATCTTTCTCCAAAAGGAGTCATGACCTCAAAAAAGGCATCACCCTGAACAGCAACATCTAAAGGATTTCCTGTTTTGATCATAGGACCTTGAGTATGTGCTGTTCTTATTTCACTTAAGGTAACATAAGCCATTTCATTCCCTTTTAATGGCCATAATTCCTGCATATTTGTTTTAAATGGAGCTGGCGGATGTGGAGTAGCATAACTTGGCCAAGGATTTGCTTCTTGAGCTTGAAATGAGATTTCATCTTCTTTAAAAGCCGTCGTATTTGTATTAGCTAGATTATTTGAAATGATTTCCATGAGTCTTTCTTGCAAAACACCACCAGATAAAGGTGAATAAACGTTTTTTAGCATAAATATTTCCTATTCGTTTTAGCGTTCAAGATAAATATTACACCATTAAATTTAAAATTATACTGTAATAATTTCTCATTTGTGTCTTTATTGATAGATATTTTTTGCCGAATTTTTTTTAAAACTTATTGCTATATGTTTCTTTTAATTTTGATAAAGAATAAGGTTCTTTTTTTATAACACCATCAAAATCTTCTAACTCATTATTTAATAAAATGGCATTGGTAGAAACAAATATTGGTTTTTTATAATTTAAACTTCTTATTTTATCTATGAAATTCATCTGGGAAATATTTTGTGCGCTATTATCAAAGTAATAGTCGACAATAACACATTCTATAGCTTTTAAATTTTCTGGTTTTTCTAATATGTATTCATAAGCAAAATCAGGATGTGAAAAACTAATCACTTTTGCATCTGTAACAGAAACTTCCCAAAATTTATGATATATATCTTCATCATCTATTAATAGTATAATTTTATCTTCTTGAAAATTATTAGAAGTAATTGATAAAAAAGATTCTTCTGAATAACCAGGTAAAATATAAGAACATAAAAATCTTAAAAATTGAAATCTTGACATTGGTTTAGCAATAAAAAAATCTGATTTTACATTTATTGACCTTTCTAAATCACATTTAAAAAATCTATTTGTATGTATACAAATTTTTGAGACACAACCATTATTTCTTAAATCTTGAACAAAATCAAACCCATTTAATTTTTCAAGTCCTAAGTCAATATCACAAATAATGTATTCAGGTTTAACTTCATAATAGGCTTTTAAAGCAAGATCATAATCACTATATGAAACAATATTAAAATATTCATTTAAATCTTCTGATGAAATTAATGATGAGAAATTTTTTACATATACATCATCATCTTCCAAAATTAAAATTTGATATTTATTTTGAATTTTTTTACCTGCAAAAAAAGACAATATTTTATTTTCAATTAAATCAGATTTTTTTTCATATTCTACTAAAGAAGTATTATAATGTGTATCAAAATGATTTTCAAAATACTTTGCCTCGTTTGGAAAAACCAAACCGCTAATTTTATCTTCAATCATTGAGATAGATTGTGGCAAATGTATATAAAATTTAACTCCTTCATTTATTGATGAGGTATAAAAAATTCTACCTCCATGTTGATTTATGATTTCTTTTGCAATTCCAAGACCAATTCCAGTTCCTCTTTTTTTTCCTTTTGTGAAAAAAAGATCAAATATTTTATCTTTAAATTCCTCATCTATATATGAATTTGTATTTGCAATACAAATTTCAATATGAAGAATATTATTTTCATAAAATTCTCTCGTTAAAAATTTAATAGTTCCTTTTCCATTCATGGATTCTATAGCATTTGTTATAATATTAGATAAAACTCTTTCCATTTTTTGAATATCTACACATAAAAAATACTTATGATTAAAATCATAGGAAAGCAAAATATTTGTTTTGTTTTGAACTTCAAAACAATTTTTAATTACAGAATAAATAAGCTTATAAAAACTTGTATCTACAAAGTTTGGACTTCCTTCTGTTCTAAAATGCAAAAGATCAGAAAGCATATTCTCCACTCTTAAAATATCTTTCTCAATTGCTCTTCCAGTATCTTTTATATATTGTCTAATTTCATCATAATTTGATAATCTTAACATTACATGTAAAGCATTTTTAATATGAGCAAATGGATGTCTTAAATCATGAGCTAGCATTTGAATTGTTGTCGAAATTGCACGCATCATATCCAATTGTTTTAATTGTTCTTGGGCTTTATTTAACTCTATATAGACATTATTAAAATTTTTATAAATTAAATCTAATTCTAAATAAGTGACAAATTTATCATACTCTTCTTTGCTAGATGATATTTCTTTCAAATTTTCAGAAAGCCTCATTATAGGAACAAACATTTTTTCATAGTTCTTTTTGCTTTGATTTTTTACAAATAAAAACATAAAAAACCATAAAGAAAACATTAATAATGTTATTATTAAAATAAAAATATAATTGATTTTTTGAACAAAATTCAAATTCATATTATGAGAAAAATCTTTACCATGCATATGTAATTTTGTTAAAAAATAAAGCTCGCCATTATTAATAACATATGAATAATTATATATTAGTTCTTTTTTCTTTTCTATAGGAATTTTTATTCCATTGTATATAATGATTTTATTTTCTAATGCATCTTCTATAAATAGAGTAGAAAAATATAAACTTTTTTCAATTGATGAAAGCATTTTTTTTACAAATAATACATCACCAATTACTAATGCTGAAGAAATTTCAGGAATATAACCTTTAACTAATTTTTGGGTTCTGCCAAAATAAATATCATAGGAATAAATAATTAATATAATTGAAATAATGCAAAATGAAAAAGAAGCAAATAAAAAACCATTTCTTGCCGAACGTTTTAAAATTTCATCTGCAATTGGCCTAAGTTTCAAATTGAATTCTTTCTAAAAAATAATTATTTAATTTTTTACTTTTATATTTTGTAAATATAAAGTAACACCTCCAAATTGTGTTCCAATACAACTAATTTTTTCAGGATTATAATAAACAATATTAGGAATCTCAAAGAGAGGAATTAAAACTCTTTGTTCATAAAAATATCTTGATATATTTTTTAATCTTTCATTTAATATATCACGACTTGGTGCTTCCTGACTCTCATCTAACAAATTTTGAATTAATTTATCATCAGGATATGCATTTTTAGATGGCGATCCATTTCTGTAATTTGTAAAATTCAAAATAGGATCATAATAATCTGCCTCAGTTGAATGAAGATAAAAAGGTGAATTTTTAAACTCTTTTGTAAATGGATCCCATAAATTTTTAGTATTTTCTTTAAACTTAATTTTAAGGCCAATTTTATTAAGTTGTCCTTTTAAAACGATTCTATATTTTTCACCTAAATAAGAACTATCTTCAGAAAAAGGAATAGTAATTTCATTGCTTAATTTTAAACTTTTTATTATTTTTATGGCTTCATTTATATTTTGGTTTTCCTTTATATTAATTCTCCCAATACTTGAAGAAGTCAATAATTCATATAATGGATTAGTTAATATATTTGTTACTTTAGAAAGATCTTCTCTAGAAATGGCATATGCTATAGCTTTTCTAAAGTCTTTAGATTTAGCCAAATCAGAACTGTAATTAAATTCTATTAATCGTCTATATAAAGGTGCAAGTAATTCTTCTTTTATATATTTTTCATTTCTTGAAGTTATATAGTCTTTATTGGTAATATCAGGTTCATTTATACGAATTTGTTCATACAATATTTCTTTTGGAGCATTAGGATAAGAAGCTGGATCTACTAACTCTAATAAAAAAGACTTTTCTTTTTTGAAATGCTCTGTTACCTTATAAGCTCCGACTCCAACTGGCCATTTTTTCCATGTAATTAAATCTGAATTTAACTCTTCAATAGGCACTAAAGAAAAACTAAAATGGGTTAGCGTATACAAAAAAGAAGGATTCGATTTAGAAGGAGTTATCGCAATTGTTCTGTCATCCAAAATTTTTAAACCATCAACCAATCCTGATTGGTAGGGTTGTCCCTTTTTAATTTTTTCTGTACCTTTTAAATTAATTTGAAAGGAATCTCCAATATTAGGATTTTTAGAAAAAAAATGACGTAAAATACTGAACTCAAGATCTTTTGAATTTACTTTTCTATTATTATGAAAATAAAGATCCTTTTTCAAGCGAAGTTTATAATAATTGTTATAGTAGTCCCAACTAAAAGATTCTAGAGATAAAGTATTTATTTCAGCATTATGATCAATGTAAAATAATAAACCTAAAACAGCTGGATAAAAACTTCCTCTACACGCAAGTTCCGCATTTTCTTCCCAAGGAAATTCAGAATTATTTCCACAAAAATATATAATTTTTTTAGATTCAACATTTGGGTCATTTGCAAATAGCTGGAATGTCGTAAAAAACAAACTTAATATATATAAATGTTTCATAAACTTAATGCCTTAAATTCTTTATTTTTATATATTTTTAATAATTTACAATATATAAAATAGAATTTGAATTTGTTTTAAAATATAAATATTGTCAATTTTTTTTTTATAAAATAATGATAATTATCTATAAATACATGCTTAAAATATTTGCATTCTTTTGTTATAAATATTATTTTTTATAAATTAAAAATTCTTTAATATGAAAAGTATTATAATCTAATTCATTTTTCATTGAAAAAACATACCATAATTATTTTAGTTTTTCAAAGAAGAGATTTTAAAAACACTTATAAAATAAATAATAGATAAAAATGCTATTCCTAAAACAAAAACACCAAGAGGATATAACGTACCATTTTCAATAATTCCCATTACAGCGGTTCCAATACCAGCAGCAGTAAGCTGCATTGAACCTAGTGTTCCGGTAACCATACCAGCATTTTTAGGAAATAGAGATATTGCATTTGCTGATGAAAATGGCATTAATAATCCATTTCCTATTGTTATTATAAAAACAGGAATCATTAAAGCTAAAATATGTGGCCAATTTATAAAATACATAATAAGCAAAACAGTTCCACCAATTACATTTAAAATTAATCCTAAAAAAATAATCTGTAAACTTGATTTTGTTAGAGATAATCTTCTCCCCATAAATGATGCAAACATATATGGAAAAGATGCTGCACAAAAAGCATATCCAACAGCAGTAGGCGAATAGCCAAATTTCTTTAATAAAAAAGGACAAGCCGCTACAAAAGAAAAGTACGAAGCATTGGATACCATCATAAATAAAGCAAATCCAAAAAACTTTTTATTTAATAAAACTTGAATAAAAACTTTTATATCAAAAGCTGATTTTTTTTGTGAATAATTATTTTCTTGTAACTTTGGTATAATGGGAGAAAGCAGCATAAAAATAATAATTAAGCCATATAAAGCTAATATCAAAAAATTTGTCTGCCAATTAAAATGAATTTCAATATGCCCACCAAGAACAGGTGCAATAGCAGGTGAAAATGCAACCAAGGGAATCGTAATAGATAAAACTCTTCCCATTTCTTTTGAATTAAAAAGATCGGCAACAATCGCTTGCCCAATAGACATTCCTGCACAAGCACCAATAGCTTGAAGTACTCTAAAAAAAATGAGCTCATAAATAGTTGAAGAAGCATAACAACCAACAGAAGCTAAAATAAAAATAATCATAAACAAAAAAAGAACGTTTTTTCTTCCAAATTTATCGGACAAAGATCCTGAAAAAATTTGAAAAACAGCCATTGTAATTAAAAATGCTGTCATTGTACTTTGAGCCCAAAATGCTTCTTTATGATAATAATCTGCTATAGCTGGTAAGGAAGGTAAATAAATATCAGAGGCGACAAAACCAATAGCACAAATAAAGATAATACAAGAAATAAATAATATTCTATGAATTTTGCTAAAATTTGGTTCTTTATTTTGAATTTGTTCATTTTCTTTTTGAACAGCAGAATATTCCATTTAATAATTTCCAATCTTTCAATAAGTATTTAAAACACCTTATAGTCAATAAATACAAAATTCCCCGATTGAGTAACATTTCTGCATTCTAGTTTCTTAGAAAGAAGGTGTGAAGAAGAAACTAGATTAGGTGAGTGCATATTTCCTATAATTAGAGGACTTACCGTTAATAAAAGATCGGTAACTAAATTTTTCTCCCAAAAAGCAGTATTTAATTTCCCGCCTCCAAGTAAGGCAAATCTTTTTTTATTTATAGAATTTAAATAATTTAATAATCCTAAAATATTCCCTAAATAATATTTTATTTTACCAAACTCTTCTTCTTTTTCGTCTAAACGTAACATAGGCTCTTCGTCAAGATCAAAAGAAGAAACAAAAAAAATACTTTTAGATATATTTTTTTGTTTCCAAAATGGGTGTTGAAATGAAATATTTCCCGATTGAGTAAAAATAATCCACTCAGGTTCAGAATTATTTTTTGTTAAATCAGAAACTCGAAAAGCGCCCTTTTCACTCTCTATACTTTTTGCTCCAATAAATACAGCATCGCAAGTAGCAACTGATGCTCTCATTCTTTGAAAATCTTCATTACAAATCATTCCAATTTGATTTCTCTCTAAAGAAGATTCCATACTATGACTTGCAATTTTTCCATCTACTGAAGCAGCTATGATATTTATAATTTCAAATTTTTGTTTCTTTATCTTCTCCATTCGCTATACCTTAAGAGCTGGCCAAAGAATATGAGCTCCAAGCTCTTTAGCTCTTATTGCTATAGGATCATCTTCAAGTGCTGTTAAAATTTCTATTCCATCACCAACAATAGCAATGGTGTGTTCGAATTGGGCAGAAGGTTTTCCATCTACTGTTTTTGCTGTCCAACCATCTTTCATCATTTTCATGCGCCAGTCACCACCATTGATCATGGGCTCAATTGTGAAAATCATGCCTCGTACTATTTTTAATCCCGTTCCCGCTTTGCCATAATGAGGAATTTGAAGGTCGGGCTCATGAAATACTTTACCAATTCCATGGCCAACAAAATCACGAACAACTCCGCAACCTTCTTTTTCAGCATAACCTTGAATTGCCCATCCAATATCACCCAAACGATTGCCATGTTTAGTTACGGCAATAGCACGAGCAAGACTTTCTTCAGCTACTTGAGTTACTTTTTTGCTCTCTTCAGATATATGTTCTCCTACAAAAAATGTTCTTGAGCAATCACCAAAGTAACCATCTAAGGTAACTGTAACGTCTACATTAACAATATCACCTTCTTTTAATATTTCTTTTTCACTAGGAATACCATGACAAATAACATCATTAATACTTGTGCAAACTGATTTAGGGTATCCTTTATAATTTAAAGGACTGGGATAAGCACCATGTTTAACAATAAATTCATGCACAGCTACATTTACTTCTTCTGTGCTAACTCCAGGTTTAATAAAATTACCTGCATGACGTAATGTATGAGCAGCGAGTCTTCCTGCTTCTCTCATTTTTAAAACATCTTCTTGAGACTTTAATTTTGCCACTTTTAAGTTAACTCCAATTTTATTTAGATAGAATATTCAGAACTGAATTTACTGCATTCAAATCAAATGTTCCCATTGTATTTGAAGTTTCAATTGTTTTTTTAGCTAACCCTTGTAAAACTTTTCCAGGTCCAACTTCAACTAAAATTGATTCATTTAATTCTTGATTTATTTTTATTAAAGATTGAGTCCATAATACAGCACTTGCAATTTGTTTTACTAGAATATTTTTAGTATACGTTTCACCTGTATAAATATTAGCATCAACATTTGCAATAATTTTACCAGAAAATTTATGCAATTCAATATTTGTTAAAAAATGCTCCATTTCTTTTGCAGCAGGCTGCATTAAAGAAGAATGAAAAGGCGCACTAACTGCTAAGGATTTTGCTTTTCCAAGTTTTTTTTCAGAAATAACTTCACAAGCTTTATCTACAGCACTCTTATGACCACTCAAAACCAATTGCCCTGGTGAATTAAAGTTGACAATTTCTACAACAGAATTTGGGGTAGAAATATCATTACAAACCTCTTCAATTAAGTTGCCTGAATTACCTAAATAAGCAGCCATAGCTCCCACACCAATAGGAACTGCTCTTTGCATTGCCTGTCCTCTAAAATGTACGGATTTTAAGGCATCTGAAAAGGATAATGCACCTAAAGAAACAAGAGCTGAATATTCGCCAAGACTATGCCCTACAACAAAAGAAGATTCTACGTTTGCTCTTTTCTCAAGAGTCCGATAGATTGCCGTGCTTACGGTCAAAATAGCGGGTTGGGTAAATTCTGTTAAATTTAATTTTGATTCAGGATCTTCAAAGCAAAGACGTTCCATGCTTATTCCTAAAACATCGGAAGCCTCTTGAAAAGTCTCTTTAACTTCATGAAACTGCTCAAATATATCCTTACCCATTCCAACAAATTGACTGCCTTGACCTGGAAACATAAAAACAACGTCAGCCATATAAATACTCCTTATTAAGTGCATTGCATGATAAGCACTTGCTTTGAATACCAGAGTCTTTTAAATGTCTCCAGCATAAAAAAAAGGATCATTTGTCAAAGGCTACGTTCTTTCATTCTCGTCTTTTACATTGACCTTTAGCTATTTTGAAGGTTATAGAGACTCATTTGTGGTTGATTTTTTGTGGAAAGGTTACAATATGTTTGACTTAGTCACCCAAGGATTTAAAGACGCTACCCTTAAATTAAAAGGGCAAGCTCGTCTAACAGATGAAAATATTGCGCCAGCTCTAGATGCTGTTAAAAGATCATTACTTGATGCCGACGTCGATCTTAAAGTCACAAAACAATTTGTAGAAAATGTACGCCAAAAAGCATTAAATGATGTTGTCACTTTAAAATCCGGATCAGGACAAAAGGTAACAGCCAGCGATCACTTTGTAAAAACTTGTCACGATGAACTTGTCGAATTTTTAGGTGGCAATCAAACCGAAATTATAAAAAATACAAAAGGCCCTACAGTTATTTTATTGGTTGGTTTACAAGGTGCGGGTAAAACAACTCATGCAGCAAAACTTGCCAAACTATTAGCTGAACGCCATAAAATGCGCCCTTTACTAGTTGCTGCCGATGTTTATCGTCCAGCTGCTCGTGATCAATTAAAAATATTAGGCGATAAAATTAATGTTCCTGTGTTTACTTTAGACACAAACAATGCGGTTGAAATTGCCGAAAAAGGAATTGAATTTGCACGATCAGAATGGCTTGATCTAGTTATTATTGATACAGCTGGTCGTTTAGCAATTGATAATAATTTAATGAATGAACTTGAGGCTGTAAAATCAGCTGTAAACCCACAAAATATTCTTCTTGTAATTGACTCTATGATTGGTCAAGACGCCGTACGCACAGCTTCTGCTTTTGATATGAGACTCAATTTATCTGGCGTCATTCTAACTAAATTAGATGGCGATACACGCGGGGGAGCTGCTCTTTCCGTTAAAAAAGTAACAGGAAAAAATATTTTATTTGTTGGTACTGGTGAAACATTAGACAAACTTGAAGAATTCCGTCCTGAAGGTATGGCCGGTAGAATTTTGGGTATGGGTGATGTTGTTGGTCTTATGGATGACTTTACAAAAGCCATTGATATGGAACACGCCGAGAAAAGTGCAAACAGAATGATGGAAGGTCATTTTGATTTTAATGATTTTCTAGAAATGATTGGCACTATTGGGAAAATGGGTCCAATTAAAGATGTTCTTGCAAAAACACCTTTAGCATCACAAATTTCTGAAAAAGACATGGATAAAGTGAATGATAAAGATATTGTTCGCAAAGGTTCTATTGTTCAATCCATGACAAAAAAAGAAAGAGAAAACCCCGATCTCCTTCTCATTCAAAAATCCCAAACAGCACGCAGCCGTATTGCGAGAATAGCAAAAGGTTCTGCCCACACTGAAAAAGATGTGAAAGATCTCGTTGATCAATTCATGCAAATGCGTCAAATGATGCAAATGATGAGCGGATTAGGATTAGGTGGCGGAGGAGGACTTATGTCTAAAATCCCTGGACTTGGTCAATTAAATCAAATGGCAAAAATGGCGAAAATGGCAAAAATGATGGGCGGTGCTGGCGGCGGAATGCCTAGTATGCCTGGAGGTGCCATGGGAAGCTTAAATAGCTTATTTGGCGGAGGTGGTGGAATGCCAAACATGCCAGGTATGGGTGGCAGCGGCGGATTAAGTGCTGCAGATATGGCTGAAATCAATCGTATGAAAAAAAGAAAAAAAGAAGAAAAATTAAAAAAACAAAAAAAACGCTAAACCGTTTCTGTTACTTTAGATAGGAAATCAAACCATGTTTGGAATTCAAAAATCAACTTTTTTAAGCTCATCTTCAGCAGCAGGGCCTGAAGCTCTATTTGCAAAATACATGCCAAAGCCACAGGTTGAATATCCGAATGTGGGTGAAAAAAATGAAACCTATCTAAAAAAAGTTTATGTACAAACTTGGGGTTGCCAAATGAATGTGGCTGACTCTGAGCGTATGTTAGGCTTGTTAGGAAGGCTGAATTACCGTCCTACTGAAAATCCAAATGATGCCGATTTTATTTTATTAAATACTTGCCATATTCGAGAAAAAGCAAGACATAAAGTTGTCAGTCGCCTTGGTGAAATTCGTCCTTTAAAAGATTCAAATCCAAATTTAATTATTGCAGTTTCTGGTTGTGTTGCTCAAGCCGAATCACAGGCACTTGCTAAAGAAGTTCCTTATATAGATATGATATTTGGTCCAGATCAAATTGAAGAATTACCTTCATTACTTGAAAAAGTAATTGAAAAATCTGAAAATGATAAAAAAGTAAAAGAAAGTTATTCTACTAATAAAGAAGCTCCTTTTATATTAACAAAATTTGATAATAAAGAAGAAGGTTACTCAATTCCAATAGATGTAATTCCTCCTTATTATGACGAAAACAAAAATGAAGTCACTCGTTACGTTAATATTATCAAAGGATGTAATAATTTTTGTACATTTTGCGTCGTTCCTTATACAAGAGGACGTGAAAAAAGTCGTCCAGAATCAGAAATTATTGATGAAGTAAAATATCTTGTAGACAAAGGTGTAAAAGAAATTATTTTATTAGGTCAAAATGTAAACTCATATGGACTTGATCTTATTGGCGCACAAGATATCCATTCATCAAATGGAAAACTTCCATTTGCTGATTTATTATATACTGTAAGTAACATTCCAGGAGTAGAACGAATTCGTTTTACAACATCAAATCCTCATGATTTTACTCCAAACTTAGCTAAGGCTTTTGCTGATTTACCTAAAGTAACAAATTCGTTTCATTTAGCGGTTCAATCAGGTAGTGACCGCATTTTAGATAGAATGAATCGTCAATATACAAGAGCAGAATATTTTGAACGAGTAAAATGGATACGTGATGTTCGCCCTGACATTGCATTTAGCACAGATATTATTGTTGGTTTTCCAGGCGAAACGAATCAAGATTTTGAAGATACTTTAAGTCTTGTAAAAGAAATGCAATATGCTTTTATTTTTGCATTTAAGTATTCCATTCGTAAAGGAACACCTGCAACTCGTTTTAAAGACCAAGTGCCTGAAAATATAAAAGACCAACGTTTACAACAGCTCTTAGAACTCCAACGAAAAGAGACAGAAAGGCAAAATTTTGCTGAAATTTCTAAAGTTAGAGAAGTTCTTGTATTGTACAAAAATAGAAAAGAAGAAAATAGTTGGTACGGAAGAACTTATGAAGGTAGACTTGTTAAAATTCATTCTCCAAGAAATTTGATTGGTATGATTTTACCTATTAAAATAATAGGTGCTAATTTAACTGCTCTTGAAGGACAACTTATTTAGTTCTCAGTTTTTCTAATTAATTTAAATCCTTAAATATTGTCAAAATCTTTATACCCTAACTTTGCTATGATCATCTTATAAAGTTAAAATTTTTATAGATGATTTAAAATTAGGGAATTGTTATGATTTTTTATAAAATTAAAATATTTATTTTAATATTTTTTTCATTATTTATAAATATGAATTCATTTTCAAAAGAAATATTCACTAAAAATGATGTTGAATTATTTGTTCAAAAAGCATTAGAGTATATTAATAAAAATGGGAAAGTAGCTGCTTTAAAAGAATTTACAAATCCAAATGGCGATTTTAAAAAAGGTAGCCATGGTGAATTATATATTTTTGCTTACGACTTTAATGGAAATGTTTTAGCTCATGGCGATAAGCCAAAATTAGTTGGTTATAACCTGTTTCATTTAAAAGATCCTGAAGGAAATTATCCTATTCAAAAATTAATAAATGCAGTTCATTCTAAAGATCATTGGGTCAAATATATTTGGATTAATCCTGCAGATAAAAAAATTGAAAAAAAAATGGGTTACTGTCTTAAGGTAGATGAAACATGGTGGATTGGTTCTGGTTTATATGTAACCGAAGAAACAAATAAATAATAAATTGGGGCTAAATATGAGTTTTAAAACAATAAAGGTATTATTGATTATTTTTTCTTTTAGTTTAATTAATATAAAAATATATTCTCAGGAAAAATTCACAAAAAAAGATGTTGAACTATTTGTTCAAAAAGCTGTTGATTATGTAAAAAAAAATGGGAAAGATGCTGCTTTAAAAGAATTTATAAACCCAAAAGGTGAATTTTTAAAAGGTAAAAATGGCATTCTATATATATATGCATATGACTTTAAAGGGATTGTATTAGCTCATGGTGGTAAACCCAAATTAGCTGGATTTAACCTGCTTGACATCAAAGATATTGAAGGAAATTATCCTGTACAAATCATGATAAAAGCAGCAAAAAATAACCAAAATCATTGGGCTTCCTATACTTGGACAAATCCTGCTACCAAAAAGGTAGAAAGAAAAATAGGATATAGTGTTTCCGTTGACAATACATGGTGGCTTGGCTCTGGTTTATACGAGAGCGAGGAAAATAAATGATATTTTTTCAAAATAAAAAAAAAATTGTAATTATATTTTATTTTTTAAATTTGTTAATTTTAAATAACAAATGTTTTGGAGAAAATTTAACAGTAAATCTTACTACATCTACATGGTCTCCCTATACTCTAGAAGAACTTCCAGATAATGGTTTACTTGGAGCATTAATAAAAGCAGCTTTTAAAACACAAAAAATTGAAACTAATATTATTTTTTTACCTTCAGCCCGTGCACCATTAGAAGCAAAAAAAGAAGCTTATGACGGTTATTTTCCTTCATATGATTGTGATAGGAATAGCTTCCAAAAATCTTCTTCAATTGGAAAGAGCACTATGGGTTTTGCTGTGTTAAAACAAAAAAACTGGGATTGGAAAAAATTAACAGATTTAAAAGGAAAAGTTATTGGAAACGTACGAGATAGATTTTTTACAGAAGAATTTAAAAAACTAAGCGAAAAAAACATTATCTTATTAGAAGAATCAAATACTGACTTAGTGAATTTAACAAAGCTTTTGCATGGAAGAATAGATATTTCAATTATAGAAAAAAATATTTTTGAATATTTAATCTCAATTACTCCAGAGTTCAAAGATAAATTTAAATTTGAAACCAAATATATAAAAAACAGAGATTTGTATATTTGCTTTAATAAATCTAACAAATCAAAAAATTTTAGAAATAAATTCAATTTAGGAATTTCTAAAATTGATAAAGATAATATTATTTTTCAATATATTATGCTCAATTACTAATTTAAAAAAATTTTATTTTACAATTAAAACATCAGATACGGCTCTTTCATGAAGTTTAAAACAGTCGTTTTCATTAACTGGAAAAGATCTATTCAAAACTTTTCCTTTATAATAAAACACAGAGGAATGACCGCCATCTAAGTTTATAGCATCAATACATCCTTTATCTATCATTAATTTTGTAAGATCGGGAATACTTAAACCAATACTTTTTCCAGTTACTTCGTCAGATCCATTGGCAATTAAAAAAAGAATATTTTTATTTTTTAACTTACATATTGCCGTTCTAGCATGTGCATTTATAAAAAAAGATGAGTCAGAAAAATCTTTATTCGCAATGCCATTTTTAACTAAATATGGGACACCACTTAAAATATAATCAACGCTGTTCCATTTCCGAATATCTTCATTATTTTCAGAATGAATTACTATATCTAAGTTTATTTCTTTTCCTTTTTCAAAATTATACTTATTATCAATATCATTTGTATAAATTACAAATCCGTTATTAGGAATATTTATTAAATTTCCCCTTGGATTTGATATTTTTTCAATTTTTAATATTTTATTTTTTTGGACTGTAATTACCAGTCCTTTTTTATTTAAAGGGACAGGTCGACTCCAAACAGAAGTAAAAACAACAAAATTATAATTTTCAATGTATTTATTTAAAACTAAAAAAGGAATATTTTTACCATTATATTTTAAAATTGGTAGAGAAGAAATTTTTCCAACTATAAAACTTTTTCCATCTTTATCCCAGCCAACAGAGCTATTAAACTCCGAAAAAGAACCATACCATTTTTCGTTAATTTTTAAAATTCGAGAAGGCAAAGCGCTATAAGGGTTATATATATTAGGATAACAAGTATTTAAATTATAACCAGGAAGTTTAATCCCTTTTTTATGTTCATGAATTGAAAAAAATCCACCATTTATTGCTAAAATAGCATTTTTTTGTTTTGCTAAATTTGACACTCTATCGCTTGAGTCAATTTTATCAAATGACTTTACTAATTCAATAGAATATTTTGAAGTCGAAAACTCAGCTGAAAATATGTCAATATCATTTTTGTCCACAAATTTTTCATGAATAATATTCAAATTATTTTCATTAAATTCGTTTAATTTTATTAAATTATCTATTTTATTTAAATTATTAGAAACACAACCATGAATAAAATACGTTATAATAAAAAAAAACAAACAAAATTTACATGTATTTTTAGTTTTCATTCTAATCCTAATAATATCTATTTAAAGCTAAATTTAAACATGAATCGCATTGATAAATATGTTATAATACCAACTAAACAATAAGCATAAGAAATTTCTATTAGCGAAGTAATTTTTAAACAGCTTATTACTATAGAAATAATTCCTGAAAAAGTGTAAGAAACAATTCCATAATTTGCACTTACCATACCAGCAATATTTTGGAAGGGAGCAAACATTCTTCCAACCAAAAAAGGATATAAGAAACCAGAAGAGAATGCAAATAAAGATGATGTAAGCATCAATACCCAAATTGATTTTGGAAAAAGAAAAGAAACAAAAACCATTATAATTCCAATAAGCAAAAGCATTTTAGAAACTAAATTAATTATCTTATCGCTTTCAAAATTTCTTATTGCATAATTACTTAAAAAAGCGCCTAATATATAAATCGATCCAATAACTAAAGCCATATAACCAAAAAATATTTGACTTTTTCCTAAAATATTCTGAATTAAAAACGGGGCCATCAGAGTGAAAACAAATAAACCCAAATTAGTTGTTGCTATGATTAAAGTACTTCCCATAAAATCTTTATTTTTTAAAATAATAAATGAAGTCTTAAGAATATAATTAAAATTAAATTTTTGAAATTTTTTATTTGTTTCAGGCATAAATAAAATTATAAATAAACAAGAAATAAAACCATAAATAGCTAAAACTAAAAAAGATAAACGCCAGCCTCCAAATTCATCCAAATATCCGCCAATAACAGGTGCGACAATGGGGGCAACGCCCCAGATAAGACCTACCCAAGCACTTGCTTTCATTAAAGCGATTCCATCATATAAATCAACAGAAACTGCTTTTGAAAGCACAGCAATGGATGCGGCACCAAGACCCTGAAAAAATCTTGCTAAAATTAAGATTTCAATATTTGTTGAATAATAACAAGCTAAACTGGATATCGTAAAAAGGAACATGCCAATTAAAAGTGATTTTTTTCTGCCAATGCTATCAGAAATAGCTCCATATAAATATTGACCGACACCTAATGATAATAAAAACAATGAAATTGTAAGTTGAACCTTACTTTCCGTTGTATTTAATCCATTTACGATATGAGGCATAGAAGGAGAATAGATGTCTATGGAAGCCTGAGAAACAGGCACCATAAACAAAATAATTGCAAAAATAAATTTATTAGAATTAAAAAAAATTTTATTCATTCGTTTTCCAATAAATAAAATATCGAAAAATTTATCTGAATCAAAAAAATTAATCTATTCTTAAAGATCGAGGAAAAATATCATAATCATCATCATACAATGGATTTCCTGATAATCCTAGTTCAAAGAGATTTCTTAAATCTTTTAAACTTTTAACATTCCGAATTCTATTCTTTCTTAGGTCAAGTTTTGTTAAATTATTTAAATACTGAATAGGCTCAATTTCAGAGATTTGATTATCCGCTAAAGATAAAACAGATAACATTTTAGCTTTAGCAAGAGGTTCAATACTGTCTAATAAATTTTTATTGGCAGTTAATTTTTTTAACAATATATTTTCTTTTAGAGGATTTATATCTGATATGTCATTTTCAGAAATATTTAATTCTTCTAATAAAGACAATTTTGAAATTTCATGTATTTTCCGTATTTTATTCTTTTTTAAAGACAATGTAACAAGCTCTTTAAAACAATCTAAGCCTTCTAATGAGATGAATTGATTTTCATCTAAATTAAGATCTTTTAATTTAATAAAATGTAAAATATTTTGAAAATTTGAAAGTTGATGACCTTTCATAGAAAGTTTATTTAATGAATTAAATGAAGACAAATCGTTCCCATCAGAAATCATTTGATAATCTAAGTTTAAATTTTCAATCTGAGGAATAAATTTAAAAAAAGAAGAATCAAGCACAATTTTTTTAGCTTCAGGAAAAGAACTTAAATCGAGCGATTTTGCCTGGCTTAAAAATTTCTCTGCTTCTTGAGGAATTTTTGTTTTAAAAATTCGATAAATTGTTTTTTTGCTAAATTCATGTTCTGGTGAAATAGAATCTATGCTTAAATAATTTAAGAGACTTTCGAATCTCATAAAAACTCCTTATGAAAAAAAAGATTAATTAAAATAATTCTTTTTTATAGAGTCATATTGTCCGTTTTTTTTCAATTTATCAAGAAAATCATTAAATTTTTCAATGAGCTGTATGTCTTTTTTACGAACCGCCATAGCTAAATCACCTTTTTCATTGGAAAGAAGGGTATAGAAATCTATTTTCATTTCTTTAGATGCTTGCGCTATAAAAACATTATCTTCAACAAATACATTTGTTCTTTTTTGTACAACAGCATTTACTTCATCACTTTCTGTATCAAATTGTAAATGGTTTGCATTTTTTAATATTGATTTCAAATAAAGAGTTGCAGCACTTCCTGTGTGAGTGGCAATTTTTGTTCCTTTAGAATCAATGTCTGAAAATGTTTTATATTTAGAACGATTTTCAGGTGTATCTAAAAGAGCAGCCGTCACAATTACGGTAAAAACAGGTTTAGAAAAGAGTACTGCTTTTTTTCTTTCTTCGGTGATAGTAAGCCCCGATGCAATCATATCACATTTACCTGTCATTAAAGCAGGAATTAAACCATCTAATGTAGTATCTATTAATTGTAATTTAATGGAATTTTGTTTTGCAAACTCAGTCATAATATCGACGTCAAAACCCTTCCAGTTCCCTTTATTATCTTTCATTTCAAAAGGAATAAAACCCGCTTGAGAACAAACTTTTAAAGTTCCTAGTTTTTGGACTCTTTCAAAGCTATTATCACCTGATTTATTTTGTGAATAAATTGGTAAATTTAGGTTTATCAAAAGGATCATGATAGTAAACGAAAATAATTTTTTCATAAATAAGACTCTCCACATAGTAAATAAGCAAGTAATTATTGAAGAAAATTCATTTCACACACTAAGTCATAACTTATAAATATAATTAAGTTATTTATTAATAAGACTTTTAGTGTAAAATTACAATTTTTTTTTAATAAAACAGAAAAAAAGAAATTTTAATGATGAGTATGATGATGGAAGGAATGATGAGATAGGGAGGATTTTTGGGTTTTTAAGCTAATTTTTTTTTCAGAAAAACAGTTAGTTAACGAAAAACGCAATGAATAATCCATTTCTACACCCTTTAAAAGAGTTTGCTTTAGATGGTATCTATGTTTAAATACATTGAACCATGAGCAAGCCTACCAAACATAGCGTTATTTTGGCAAGCCGTATTTTTTAAATTTAATAGGATTTTATATGCAAGACCCTAAAATTATTCAATTTGCTAGCGACAATTATGTTGGTGCGCATCCAGAAATAGCTAAAATTATTATGGAATCTATGCAAACAACAGAGCTACCATACGGAAATGATACCTACTCTAAAAAAGCCAATTTAGAATTCAAAAAAATATTTCAATCCGATTGTGAAACATTTTTTGTAGGGACAGGGACAAGTTCAAATATAATCGCTTTAAAAACAATTCTAAAAAGTTACGAATGCGTAATATGTGCTGATATTGCCCATATTAATGGGGCAGAATGTGGAGCCTTTGAAAACTTTACGGGAGCGAAAATATTTCCCGTTAAATCTACGAATGGAAAAATGAACTTAGATTCCATTAAAGAAGTTTATTATTCGTTTCAAGACTCGCATTACAATAAGCCAAAAGCTATCTCTTTAACCCAATCTACCGAACTAGGAACTGTTTATACTTGCGAAGAAATTAAAGAAATTTGTGATTTTGCTCATGAAAATAAACTGTATGTTCATATGGACGGAGCACGTATTGCCAATGCGGCTGCTTATTTAAAAAAATCGTTTAAAGAAATGACGGTAGATGCGGGTGTTGATATCTTATCATTTGGAGCCACAAAAAATGGTGCCTTACTAGCCGAATCTGTTGTCATTTTTAATAAAAAATTAGTAGAAGATTTTGGATATATTCAAAAACAATCCATGCAGTTATTTTCTAAAATGCGCATGATTCCTGCTCAGTTTATCGCCTATTTCCAAAATGATTTATGGTTATCAAATGCTCAAAATGCGAATAAAATGGCAAAAGAAATTGAAACGGGTTTTTTAGACTGCAAATATATAAAAATAATAAATCAAGTTCAAACAAATCAAATTTTTATTCAGTTGCCTATTGCTTTAAAAAATGAAATTTTTAAAAGTTACCATTTTTATACTTTCTCTGAAAATTTAAAAGATCAAACTTGTACAATTCGTTTAGTTACCTCATTTAATACCTCTTTAATTGAAGTTCAAAAACTCATTTCTGATTTCAAATCTGCAGAGTATAATTTCAGTTTATTAGCATAAAAAGATAAGTATCTATTTTGATTTTAGTTTCTTTTTAGCCTAAGATAATATATTACACTTATCTTAGGGAATTTCTGCATGCTAAAAGCTCCTATAAAAGAAAACGAAGAAGAACGTCTCAAAGCACTAAAAGATTATAATGTACTAGATACTCCTCCCGATATTGATCTCGATGAAATCACATTAATCGCGTCTTATATATGCAAAACACCTATTGCATTAATTAGTTTAATTGACACAAATAGACAGTGGTTTAAATCTAAACAAGGTTTAAGCGCAGAAGAAACACCAAGAGAAGTTTCTTTTTGTGGCCACGCCATATACCAAGATGATATCTTTATTATTGAAAATGCACTAAATGACGATCGCTTTAAAGACAACCCCTTAGTTATAAATAAACCGAATGTTACCTTTTATGCAGGCTCTCCTTTAATTACTCCCTCTGGTCATAAAATAGGAACTTTATGTGTTATTGATTCAAAACCTAGTAAATTAGATGAACAACAAAAACTCATTTTAAAAGCATTATCAAATCAAGTCATAAAACTATTTGAGCTTCGCAAACAAAACCAGAAAATTATAGATAATCAAAAAGCTTTTATTCATAATTCTAAAATGATTTCATTAGGAGAAATGGCTTCAGGAGTTGCTCATGAAATTAATAATCCTCTCATGATTATTAATGGAAAAATACAATTATTATCAGAATCATTTTCAGAAAATGAAGAAATAAATAAAACCGAGATCATAAATGATCTCAATATCATTTTAAATGCTTCAAATCGCATTGCAAAAGTAGTAAAAAGCCTTCGCCATTTTTCAAAAAATTCAGAGTATGAAAAAAAAGAAAAAGTTTCTTTTTTAAAAATTTTAGAGGACACTCTGTTACTCTGTGAAGAAAAAATTAAAAAGAAAGGTATTGAAATAAAATATGATCATTCATATAGAATGAATGATATGTTTATAAATTGCAAACCAACGTTATTTAGCCAAGCTATTTTAAATTTAATCATGAATGCTTATGAATCTTTAGAAAAATCCGATAAAAAAATTATAGAAATTAAAATTAAAAATGAAGCGAAATATGTTAAAATATCTATTCTCGATTCGGGGCCTGGAATTCCAAGTGAAATTCAAGATAAAATCATGGAACCCTTTTTTACTACAAAGGAAGTAGGAGCTAGTTCAGGATTGGGATTAAGTACTTCTAAAGGAATAATTGAAGAACATAACGGTAAGTTTTATTTAGATAAAAACAGTAAAAATACTTGTTTTGTTATTGAATTACCTCATTAATTTTTATTTAAAGTATCTTCAATATTATATTTTTTGAGTATCAAAGAGTACTGACCATTTTTTATTATTTTTGCTAAACCTAAATCAAATAAATCTTTATGTTTTTTATATTTAAAATAAGCTCTATATGGTTTATTATTTAAATAAATAGAGCATTTAATTTTGTCGCTTTTAATTTTAATATCTGGGAACATTTTAATAAATTCTTTAATTTTATAATTTAAAATATAAATATCAGATACAATTGCATTAATTCTCCCCAATAAAAGCTGACTCGTTTGAGTTAAGGGATTATTAATTTCTCGATAACTGCTATTTAATGAAACAGCGTCATTATATTTTTTTCCCAAATATAATTTAGCTCCCTGAAATGCAATAATAGAAGATTTTGATAAATCATCCATATTTTTAATTGAATTATTTTCTTCTAAAGTATTCACACAGTCATGAAATATAATATAATTATTCGAAAACTTATTTTGATCAGCTTTTTTATAGATATTTCTTGATGCTCCATCGATCTGAGGATCTTTATCAAGATCTTCTGCTAATTTAGTAATAGGAACATAAATAAATTTAACAAGATAACCTTGAGTTTTAAACGCTTCACGAATGATTTCTACACTAGCTCCAGAATCGGACTCTGGTATAGCATAAGGAGGCAGGCTGTCACCTTCATAAAGTACAATTTTATTTTCGGCATAAATAGAATTACAGGATAAATTAAGTAACAACATAAAAATAAACTTATATATCTTATTTTTACAATTAAAATAAGTCATTATTTAACCCCTTTGTATGTTACTTTATATTGGAGTCAAATTAATCATAAAATGACAACAAACTATCCTAAAGATAGCCAAACAGTAACTTCATCACGATCATGATATAAATGCTTACATTTTAATTTATAAGAAATTCCTTCTAAATTCAATTCTTGAGAAATGAAATTTAAACATTCTTTCACTTCTAAGTGCTTTTTTTTCATTGGAAGTTTTAAATTAAAAATAAAGTCTTTTGCAAGCTTTCTTACAGCCCATTCTGTGATTAATTCTGCAATGCGCTTTGGTTTTTCAACCATGTCACAGACCATCCAATCAACTGGTTTTTTAGGACGATATTTAAATCCATCTTCTTTTAAATGCTCAACCAATCCTGTTTTCATAATAGCTGAATTCATCTCTCCGTTATCAACAGCAATAACGTAAATGTCTCGTCTAACAAATTGATATGTCCAACCACCCGGTGAAGAACCAAGATCAACTGCGGTCATCCCTTGCTTTAAACGTAATTCACGCTCACTCTCATTAAAAAAAACAAAAAAGGCCTCTTCAAGCTTTAATGTGGAACGACTTGGAGCTTCATTTGGAAATTTTAAACGAGGAATCCCCATAAACCATTGAGAAGCTTTTTTAGGGGCACATAGTGCAATATAACATGACTGACCTGTTAAAAATAAAAGGTGTAATCGCAAAGCACGCTGGTTCTTATCTCCAATTACATATCCATTTTTTCTTAGTTCAGAAAGCATTGGACTCGTAAATTTTTTACAAAAAGTGAGAACTTCTTTATGCTCATCCGTATCAAGAGCTTCTATAAAGAGATCATCTAAATATTTTTTTCCATTTAAAATGGATGAAAAATTTTCTTCAAATGCTTTAAATATAGGAATGGTTCTATTTTTTTCAGGAAGATCTGAATATAATTGAGATGTTAACAAAACTTGTCTTGCAAATAAAAGATCATTTAGCTGTAAATCATTCCATAACGTGACAATTTCTAGTGGATTATGAGCTTGAAAAAGCACATGTGCCGTATTTGTCTTTGCTTTTACAAAACCTTCAATGTTTTTAGCACTTGCGTATTCCATTATTTCAGATGCACAATCGTTTTCAAAACCAGCTCGACAATAGAATAGCAAGGATAAATTCATTTGTTTTTATTCTTTCTGTTAAAAAACAGGGGTTGGAAATTTAATTTCATCAACTCCCTTTATACCAAAATCAACTTCAATGCTATTTTTAGCATTCCTGCTTTGAGATACAGCACCCTTACCTTTTATACAAGTTGAATTCTTAGCATCTATAAGACAACTAAATAAATAGGATTTAGCTGCAAAGTTATAAGTAACAGCCCCCGCTACTGAGTTCACAGGCGTCTGTCTTGTTAAATCATTTACAGTAATACTTTCAGGAGAAGATAAATCAATCCAATAAGAAGAACTAATAACACTATTTTTCCAATCTTGATCATCCATTTTTTTTCGTTCCGTTACAAAAATGGAACTTTTATCTTCAGAAATTCCACCAATTTCATATTGCTGAATTCCATTTTCACCCCTATTTTTTGAAATGATTTCTTTTATTAAAGGACTTCCTTTATCTTTAATTGAAGATACGTCTATTAAAAATAAATTCATTTTAGCAACTTGAGAATTTGGGTATGGATTACAAGAAATAACCAATTTACTATTATCAATCACATTAATTTGTTTTGAAGCATTAAAACAATCAGAAACAACTTCTATTTTTTCTGCTGTTAGCAAGTCATCTGAAAGTTGATAAATAATGGGCTTTATATTTTTATATTTATAATTACCTACAGAAACAAGATAGACTTTTCCATTTGCATATAATAGGGATGTAACATTTGTTTCAGATTTTGATGGATTTTCAATATCTTGATTATCTAAATTTAATATTTGTCTATTTTTTATGATGGTATTTTGTAAGGACATATCTGTTTTTATGATTTCACCTCTATCATATCCAATTCCAACTATATTATTATTTACGGAAATAATATTATGTAAATTCATTGGAAATTCAGTATGCTCAACACCTGAATTATTATATATTGAAGAAATATAAGTAACACGAGTCAGTTTATTACCAGAAAAACGTTCAGCAAAATAAATACCTTGAATTTTATTTAAACTATCATATTTTTGAAAAACAATAGAATCACCGCTAGCAGGTCGCGATAAAATAAGAGTTGTTTTGTTTGTAGAAAAATCAAAACTATATAAATTACTAAATTCTCGCCATTTATTTGTTACTAAATAAGAATTTGAATCTGATATTTTAAATTCAGGATTTTTATTACTTTTTTTTCCACAACCTATAAATAATGTTGTCAATAATAATGGGAAACTAATAATCAATTTTTTTATTTTCATCCTAAAATTCGCCTATTAAAGAAATATAAAATCTACGACCCGGAGGTGGATATCCAATATAACCGTTAGTCTGCATTTGTTGAATAAAACCTGTAGAATTTGATACAGAAGAATATGTTTCATCTAAAATATTATAAATATCAAATGAAATGGTATAATTTTGAGAATTTAATTTATTTGAAAGAGTGTATGAAATACCAGCATTATATAGTGGAGGGACATCCATTTCATTTATATTTGCATAATCCAAATAAAAAGGGCTTTGCCAATTCATATTAAAATAAGCCCCAAATAGAGCTTGATAGCCTATAACATGACCAAGCAAAATGTTTTCAACATTTGTCCCCGTATTGATATAGTGCTTAGCGCTCCTTGGAACAAAGGATTCTTCATTTTCTAAAATCATTTTTGAAATTAAATATTGATAAGAAAAATATACTTTCCAAAAATCAAAAATATAATAGTCGGAATTTAAATAAAATCCATCTCTATAACCATTTTCAATATTTTGATACTGAAATGTATTTGAACTTGTCTGTTGCAAGAAAATTAAATTATTATCATTAGCATGAAAGTAACCAATTTCTCCAAATAAAGTTCGAAAACCTGTTTCAAATTTTTTACTACTCTCAGGTAACAAATTAATATTTGGCAATAATCCTTCAGGTGCACCATAAAACTCATTTAAATAAGGTCTTCTCATACTTAAAGTATAACGCATAAAATGAATTAAAAAATCATATTTATTTTGCAATGAGAAAGTATATCCATATATTGATTTTTCTTGTTCCTGAAATTTATTATTACAGGTATTTGAAGCACCTGGGTAATTACAATCCATATTTGAATTTGCTTGAGAGAATGAAACCCAAGCATTCATATTTGCAGAAAGTGAATATTTATTTGTAACAGCAATGACTATAGATTCAAATAAAGACAATCTAAAATCATTTCTATTTGCATTAACGCTACTCTTATAATCATCACTTAAATTAGATGGAACTAGAGTTTTTGTTTTTTGATTTGCTTGTAATAATTCAATTGAAATACCAGATTGTTCTTGTGCTAAAATAAATGAGGGTAATAAAAACCATGATTTTAGTTGTAAAGTATAATTTTCTGAATGATTTGCTTGAGCTGCAAAACCGCTCTGAATATTTTGTGTATCTGATGTATTATAAAGAATACCTAATTGATTTCCCCATTGTAATCCACTATCACTAAAAAGTTTTTGAGTATTTAATGTTGAAATTAAAATATTCTTTTTAGTTCTTGAAATTGAAAAACTTCCAATTTCTCCAGGATTTCCTTTGTTCTGATTTCCAAAAACTGTGTCAAATTTTATTTTCCCTAAACTTTGATTAAAGGTACTTAGACCAAAACTTGCAGCAAATTTTTTAAAATCATTATTTTGAAGAGATTCAAAGTACCCTTGATTCGGATTTAAAACAGAATTACTGGAATTAAATATAGGGTAATCTTCTTTGCTACTTGTATATTCAGAAGTCATAAATATTTCAAAATTTTTACGAGGTTTTAAGGAATAAACCCCAGATATTTGATTATAATGATATGAGCCAATTTTTTCTGTTACCTTAAATGCATTTACATTGTTTTCTTGATCATAAGTAAAGCAATCAATACGCCTACAACTTTGAATGTCTATATCTCCACTAATTCCCATAGAACTTAGCCAAAATGGAGGAGAATCCGGGTAAACATTTAATAAACCAATATTGGACAATGGCAATAACGAGACATTTTGTTCACTACTTCCTGCACCTGTTAGTGGAATTCCGTTAAAATAATAAGATGGTTCAAAAGCTCTCGCTCCTCTTAAACGAATTCTTAATGCACCGGCCTCACCACCAAAATGCTCCACCTGGGCTGATGTTATTTTATCAGCAAGATCTGAAAAACTTTTTGGAGCAGGAGAACTGCCTGGAGTCATTTTAGAGGAAATGGTTTCTTGATTTATATTTCCTAACGAAGGATCATGAAGGATTTCAACAGATTTATTAAATTTATTTTCTGAGTTTGACTGTTTCTTTATTGTTTCATTTTCTGGAATAACAATAATTGGTATGCTTTTTTGTGCAAATGCATTAACTGAAAATAAAACAAAAGCAAACACAAAAATTGGGCGCATAAATATATTCTTTTTTTACAGGAGATCCCCACGGATCTTTATCTATAAACGTCTACAAAGGACGTATGATGGCAGGTCTTCGGACTTAAAAGCTTTTCTTAAAAATAAGTTTTTCTACTTTCTGCGGCTTCCCAGTTTCCCAGTGCCATAATGCAAATTTCGTTCTTTAACACCGCTGCGGGACAGTTTTAGACTTTCACTAAATTCCCTTTTAATTTGTACAATTTTATTTTGATTTGATTCTTTATAAAATTTACAAAACCATCAACAATAAACATTTGTCATAAGAAAGGAATCATGTCAAATTCTATCAAAAGTATAAAAACAATTTTGACAAGTTAAACATTTTGAAATTAATATATTTATTGATAACCATTTTAAAGATTAAGGCATTAAAAATGTACCTAAAAAAAATTTTATTTATACTTATTTTTTTTAACTTTAAATTAATCGCTTTTGCAAAAAATGAAAGCTTATATATCGTCCGCGGTGATGGAGAATATCCACCCAATGAATTTACAGAAAACTCAAAAGTTATTGGAGTTCATGTAGATTTAATTCAAGCGGTCTTAAAAAAATTAAATTGGACTTATAAATATGAAAGTTATCCTTGGTCAAGAGCCCAACTTATGGCAGAAAAAGGGGATGTTGATGCCATTAGTTATATTGCACCAAATCCAGAACGTAATAAATACTTATGGTTTGAAAATTCTTTATTATCACAAAGTAATTTCTATTTTTGGATTTTAGCAAAAAATAAAGATAAAATATTTTACGATGGTGATATTAATAAATTTGCGCAAAGTATTTCCTCATTAGGATTAATTAAAGGATTTTATTATCAAGATATAATCACAAAAAGCTCATTTAATCTTGAATATAGTAACAATGAAAGTACTACATTACAAAAAATGCTAAAAGAACGCATGCCTGTTTATTTTGGAGAATATTATACATTTGATATTCTTTTGAAAAAAGAAAAAATGAGAAAATATTTTATTCATTTAAAACCAAGTATCTATGTATCAAGAAATTATATCGCTTTTTCTAAAAAACTAAATAAGAGTAAAGAGGAACAGCAATTAGCTCAAAATAGAGCTATTTCATTTAGCAATGAATTAAATAATTTTAAAAAAACCCCAGAATATAATCTAATTTTAAAAAAATATAACGCCGAAGAATAATAATTATTTTACAAATTAAATATTTAATTATTAAAATGCATTAAGTATTCATAATTTTTTTTCTGATTATTATTACTTGAACATGTTGGTAAAACAAAAGATGATGAACAAGGATTATCTCTTTTAACAGACCACATATGAAGCCCGCCTATATTAAATTGATTTGCAAACGTTTTTAATTTATCTGCATCATGAAGAGAAAAATTTTCTGTCGTTACATCATTTAGACCAATCATTGGCGTTATTGCTATCATTTGCCAAATGTCGTAATCTGAATAATTTGAATATTGAATTTTTAGAAATGAAAATAAATTATTCGCTGCTTGTATTGCATAGTCTGCCATATTTTGATTATAAGAATAACCATAATCCATAGCCATAATATTAACTATAAAATGAATTCCCTCTGACTTAGCAGCTTTAATTAACCACTCACCTTCTGCTGTTAAACCTTCAGGCATGGTAGCTAAGGTAAATGTTATTTTTGTTTCTGAATGATTTATCTGAAATTTTTTTATAACTTTTAACATTTTTGCGATTGACTTAAAATCAGATTGAAAGCTGCCCTCAATATCAAAATCCAATCCATTAGGGTGATAAACCAGATATATATTTTCATATATATCTAATAATTCATTAATTTCGCATGTAAAAGCCAAATTTAATCCATTTGCACCACCTAATGAAATAGAATATTTTTTATTATTTTCTGTTAATTTATCTGTAAGAAATTTTCCCCACCCAGAATCTACAGACATGGCTGAAATTCCAGCCCACCCAGCTTTACATTTTCCTTCTATAGATTGGAGGAATGCTAAAACAAATTCATCTGTACTTGTTTCATTTGCTATTGGAACAAGATCTAACGGCCTTCCGTTTGGATAGTTCTGCCAATCATTCCAAATAGCTCCAACTGTAATATCATCATATGGTGTCATTTTTATTTTTGGATTTAATATATTTGCTAAAGCAATACTTTCTAAAAAAATAAAATTTAATAATAATAAGTAATATTTGAAATAATTTAAGCTCATTTATATCTCCATATTTAAAATTTAGGAAATTTATATAGAGTGTAAATTATATTTAAGATGAAATTTTATTTTTTATTTTTGTCAAAATATTGATATGAAATTTTTCCAAATTATTTTTTAGTTTATTTAAAAAAACGAATGATTTGGCGAACTGCACCAGGTATAATAGAAGTTGTTTTAGTAACTCTTTTTAAGAGTTTATGGTTTGACTTTTTCTTATTTATAGAATTTTTTAAAGAAGTTTGAGACAAACGTGCTTCTGCGTCTTGAACTCCTTCAATACGTTCCCAGTTTTCACTTCCTCTTGATTGAGACTTTAAATAAACAGAATGAAAGTCATAATGATTATGTTCTTTCATATAACACCTCTTTTCTAAAATAGTTACTTTCAAATCAAAATCGATTTGGAAAGTCATCGACTTAAATTATATTTATATTTGCAACTTTCATAGATACAGAATTGCCTATATAGAAAAAACTGTACCTATGTTTTTTTTGAAACTGTACTGGTAATTATGACACAATAATGCTACAAAAATTAAATACATTTAATTTATATTTTTTATTTAAGTGTTTGTAAGGGTAGAAATCAATGGCTGGTTTTAGAAAAATTTATATTGATAGTTCAAGTGATAAAACATATTCAGATCAAATAGTAGAACAATATATTAGAGCTATTCAAACCGGTACACTTTTAGTTGGCGCCAAATTACCAAGCATACGTGATTTATCATTGACATTAAAAATTAATAAAATAGGTGTCATAACAGCTTATAATAAACTTTGTGATGGTGGCTACATTAAGGCAAAAGCTGGGAGTGGTTATTATGTTATTTACAAGCCACAAAAAAAATATGAACGCATTTCTGATAAAACCGTTACTGCTTTAAACCAAGATCCACAAATATCAGCTCAAGACTTTTCGTATCAACCTCTTTTTTATTATTCCAATGAAAGCATTACGAATTTAGGTGGAAATGATATTCCTAAAAACTTAGGAATAATGGAAGACCTGAGGGGGATAACAAGAACTATTTTTTCTAATAATTCAATAATTTATCAATATCCTAATAGACAAGGATATCTCCCATTAAGAGAGTTTATTGCCTTTGAACTTGAAAACAAAGGAATGCCTATATTTAATGCCGAACAAGTTTTAATATGCAATGGCGCAATACAAGCACTAAATATTGTTCTTAACACATATTTATCTCCTAATGATTATATTGTCATTGAAGCACCAAACTATGAATTTTATTTTTCATCTTTCATATTAAAAAAGTATAAACATATATATTTAGAAAGAACACCTGAAAAAATTAATTTATGCGAAGCTATTAAGTCTGAAATTAAAAATAAAAAACCAAAAATATTTATATTATATTCAAATTGCCATAATCCAACATCAGGTATTTTAAGTTCTGTTGAAAGACATGAAATTATAAATTTAGCAAAAGAAGTTAATGCAATTATAATAGAAATGGATATTTATAAAGGGCTCAATTATGATGATTTTGTGCCACCATATCTTTCAGCAATGGATGGATTCAATCATACAATATATATTTCAAGCTATTCTAAAATATTTGCCCCAGGAGTACGGATTGGATATTTGGCATCAAATAATGAAAAAATTCAAAGATTAATTCTTATGAAAACCTATCATGAAATTACTACTTCTTTAATTGACCAGCAAATTGTTTATGAAATGTGTATAAGAGGGATTTTAAAAAAACATATTCATAAGTTAAAGGATAGCTACAGGTCAAAAAGAGATACTCTTATTTCTATGCTAAAAAAGACTTCTCCTCAAGGATCAAAATGGAATCACCCAGAAGCAGGAATGCATTTATGGTTTGAATTTCCTCAAGGGGAAGATTTAAAAGTTATTGAAGAAAGATCATTCGAGAAAAAAATTGCAATTGCACCTGGATATTATTTTTTCCCTAACAAAATAAATTGCAATTTTATGCGTATTAATTTTGCTAATCTTGAACCCGTTCAAACTTATAATTCATTAGAAACAATTTTTACGATATGGAGAAATGCTTCTTCAAGAAAATGGATACAAAAAAAATGATTGATATATTATCGCAAAAAGCAACAATTGGTTTTTATTTTCATATTCCTTTTTGCCCACATATTTGCCCTTATTGTGACTTTATAAAAACATCAAAATTCACCAAAAAAGATATTATTGAATATTTTAATGAACTAAAAATTCAACTTAAATTTTTCATAGATAATATCCCTGAATATCACAATAAACATATTACAGTATATTTTGGTGGTGGAACTCCTGGTCTTTTTGAAGCATCTTATTATAAAGAACTTTTTGATATATTAAATTCTTTTTTCTATATTGAAGAAGCCACTCTAGAAACAAATCCTCTTACTAATTTGGAACGACGTTTTGAGGATTATTTAAATGTTGGATTTAATAGAATTACATTAGGAGCTCAATCTCTTTGTTCAAATGCACTTAAAATTTTAGGCAGAAAACATACTCCAGAAAATATATTAAATAATATAAAATGGGCAAAAAATGCCGGTTTTAAAAATATTCAAGTAGATCTTATTTATGGTTTAAAAAATGGAGTTAGAACAATATCGGTTAAAGATGAAATTGAATCTTTATATGAAGCAGGTTCATCTGGAATATCCGCTTATGCTTTAACAATTGAAAAAAGAACTTTATTTGCAAAAACCGATTTTGCCAACGATGACATTGCGGTTCAAGAATATTATGAAATATTATCTAAATGTAAATCAATTGGTTTTCAACAACATGAAACTAGTAATTTTTCATCTTTAGATACAAAACACAATAATATTTATTGGTATGGTATGCCATATATTGGCATTGGAACGGGTTCGCATGGCTTACTTCCTTCAACAAAAGAATATCCATATGGAATTCGTTACAAAATTGGCGAGGAATCTGAAGCGTCTTACGCACCAGGAAATGATAAACTTATTTTTTCTGACAAAAATGAAAGGATGAAAAATTTTTCTATCCATTATGAAACACCAAGAAGTAAACAAGATTATATATCTGAAATGATATTTACACTTTTAAGAACACCAAATGGAATTCCTTTAGATTGGCTTAAATTATATAGTGGTAACAATGATATTTTAAATATTTTATTAAATAATTCAAAAATAAATAGAGCAATTCATGAAGGAAAAATTCTTTTTTCTGAGCGTTCAATATCCTTAAGCCCTGAAGAAAAAATAAGAGGTGATTCCTGGGTTGCAGATTTTATCTCCTTGATTTAAATTTTTACTCTCCATAAAATACTGAAAGATACAATTATATTTTTTATATCAATTTGAGAATATATTAAGATTCTTGAGGATGAATATTTTATGAGAGGCTTATTGAAAATATTTATAATTATATTTTTTATTTGCTTTTTATCAAATTCTTATGCTCAAGTTGATCCAACAATACCACTGCCACAAAGAAATTTACAAAATAACTTAACAAACCCAATTATAAACGATAACCCTTTTATAGATCAAAAATTGCCTAGTGTTAAAAAACAAAAAAACGTTCCATCAAATTCAACAACGAATCAAAATCAAATGAAAAAAGAAAATGAGCCCATAGAGGATAATGAAGAAGAAAAAGAAGAGAAAAAAGAAGTAAAAGAAGAAAATTCTAATAAAAAAGAAGAGGCTCCAGAAGATAAAGATGAAGGTCTTTTAGGTCCTTTTAGAATTGGTCCCATGATTGGTTTTGGAATATTAATGGGTCCAAATATTAGCATTGAATCTAAGATTTTTAGATATATTGGTTTATCTGTGAGTTATGGTTTTTATAATAATTTTGATATGTTCAGATTTTCTAATATTAAATCAATTTTAAATTCTCAGTCACAAGATTTTCAATTTAATACCTTAACCTTATCTTATTCTCAGCTTGAAGGAAAAATAAGTATTTTTCCCTTTGGGGGTAGTTTTTTTATAGGAGCTTCTTATGGAAGAAGACTCATAAATCTTTATTCAACAGGAACACTTAATGTAACCATTCCAAATTATCCTACAAAAATATCTACTCCATTTAATGAAAATATTACTATAAATTCTATATACTGGACTCCTCAAATGGGATTACTTGCAACATGGAGCGGAAGTTTTGGTTGGTTTGCCATTGGAACAGAAATTGGAGTTCAATTGACCTTAGATTCTACAGTAACAACCTCAACAACATTTACCGACCCTACAGCCCAATCACTTTCATCTTATGTTTTTGCTTCACCAGAATATACCGCTTTATCAAATCAATTAAGCGACTCAATAACAACAAAACTTAAAGAATATCCATTACCTTATTGGAATATTTTAAAAATTGGTTGGATATTTTAAAGCACCAATATTAAAATTAAATATTAATATTATAAAAATATTTTGCATTATTTAATAAAATATTATGAATATCATTAGTTTCAAAATTATTAATTATTTTTTTTACATCATTTTCGCTAAACGGAATGGGAGCGCGAGTAGAAGGTAAATCTGTTCCAAAAATAACAGAATTTGGATTAATTTTAATTAATTCATGTATTGCCTTAATAGGATCAAAATTAATTCTACCAAATCCAGTTGCTTTAACGATTCCTCCTTTTTCTACAAGTTTTTTTAAAAACTCTAAACCTTCTTTAGAAAGTCCTAAGTGATCTATTGAAAATTTTTTTAATTTTGAAATTTTTGGAATAAGATCTTTTAAATTTGTTGAATCAATATAAATTTCTGTATGCCATTTTACAAGTTCATAAACTCTGTTTCCAAAGCTCTCAATTTCATGAATAGATGCAGAACCACCTCGTTTCACATTAAAACGAATTGCTCTAATTCCACAATTATGTAATTTTATAATTTCTTCATCTGATATAGAGCTTGGAATTTGAGTAACACCAACAAACTTTTCGCCTAATATTTTTAAAGCATTAATTAAATAGGACTGATCAAATTCTTGAAAGGAACCAGATACAACAGCTCCACCGACTACATTTAAATTTTTAACTGTGGTTTTATAGTTTTCCACATTAAATTCTTCCGGCATAAATCCATTATTTTCAACCAGAGGAAATTTTTTATCTATAATATGAAAGTGAGAATCAAAAATTTTAAATTGTTCCATAATAAGCAACCCTTATTTAAAGACAAAATCTTTAAAAAAAAAGAACCTAAATCATTACTTATTTTAATATTATAATTGATAAAAATCAATTATAATATTAAAAATTATTTAAAATAATGTTGGAAATTTTTTTTGTTACTTATTTATATATTTTACCCAATGTTAAATAAGCGCCACCTTCATTTGGAAACTCTTTATAATTCCAGTTTTGACATGAAGATGTTTTCAACTTATCTTCTTCTTTACCTGATACTTCAACTTTTTCACCAGACTTATATTTAACACTCACTAACCCCCAACTGCTATATGGAATTGAATAAGAAGCAACTCCAACAAGTGAAAATTTATTAGAATCATCTAAACTTTTGCATTCATTTACAAGAGCTGTACAAAATTCCCCTGCTTCTTTAACATTTTCAAAAATATGATTTACATCCAATACGGGTGCCGCATGTTTATTAAATGCTAAATTTCCTCTTACCCATATACCTCTGCTACTTTCTAATGTTCCTTTCTTATGAAACATAGAAAATTTTGGGTTTTCTTTTGCCCACTTCCAATTATAAGTATTGTCTTCATTAACACAAAATAAATAAGAGCCCCTCCAATCTAAACTCGTAAAGTCCCAATCAGCGTGAGCAGAAAATGAAAAGAAAGAAGAAATACCCAATAAACAGGAGGATAATATTTTATTTTTCATCATCATAACCCTTAATAAAAAATAGTTAAACATCAACTTAATTAGAGAAAAAATTAAATTTATCTGTTATATTAAAAATAATAATATATATAAAATTAAATTATTATTTTAAAATAATAACAAAATTTACTAAAGCAATTTTTATACCAAACCTTTTTTTTACTCTGATTTTATATTTTTTTAAAATTAAATAAATATAAAATATTGAATTTTTATTAAAACTTGTAATAATTTTAAAATTAAAATCTTATCTACAATAAATTCAGAAGCAGTTGTTAACTTTAGTTAAAAATTTTTGATGAATTTTATTAAAAATTTAAATTATTTAAAAAGTAACAAATCTCTTCTTTTTAAAGATGAGATTCGTTATCAATAACAAAACAAAAGAATTATTTAATTAATTTAAGATAGTTATAATTTTTTAACCCTTTTTGATTTTCTTGCCATTATAAGAAATCTAATAAATTTTGTTAACAGAAGTATAATAGCAACACAGAGGACTGCAAAACAGGTATCTAAATTACGGTAAAATAAAATAAAAATCCCTTTATTTGAGGCAATATTCATTATAATAGAAATCATCGCAGTTAAAAATAAAGTGAAGGAGCCATAATGCTTAGAAGCTCCTAATACAACAAATAATAAAATAGGTATCATAAAAAGTGATAAAATATATTTATCTGTAATAAAACTTATAGGTATTGAAACCAAACTTCCCAGTACCGTTCCTAAAAACCGATGCTTTATTCTTTGGAAAGAATCAAATTGATCTATTTTTAAAACGAGAAGAGCTGTCATAGGAAGCCAATATCCATCAGGAAAATTTAAGTACTGCGATATATAATATGTAATCAAAACAGCACTGATTAATTGAAAAGCATAAATAATAACAGATGATGTCATAGGCTGAAAATGAGGCAATTTAAATGTTTCTTTTAGATGTAATTTTTTCCGCTTTAAAAAAGCAGAACCAATAAGTAAACTAAAGATGATTCCTGAACCTAGAAAAAAAGAAAGAGCATTATAAAATGCACTCATGATATTGTCTGCTGAAAAGCCAGTGCCAATTATAAAAAGACTTGAAGACAATAATAACACTGTAAAAAAACCTGTTCCTCCTAAAGTAGATAAAGCTAGGAGAATCATTAAAACTACAATTCCGATAGTTACAAAAAATATGTTAAATTGAAGGTAACTCCCTAGTCCTGTTGTGATGCTTGCTAAGATGCATAACCAAAATGAATATTTTATTTTTTTTTGAATGGTAAAATGGAAGACATTGGAACAAAGCAGGGCAATCACAAAAGCAGCAAAAGCCGCTATAACTAAGTATAACTCTGTTTGCTTGGTATAAACATGAAACATGCAAAAAAGACAAACAACAATACCGGTTAATAAACCAAAGTAAAAATTATACCTTGATATATGAAAGTACTTTTCTTTCCATTTATATAACATTTAAGAAGCCCCTTTTTTATTTATTATACTTAATTTTTTTTTTAAAATATATATAAAGAGGTTTTGCAATTCATTCTTATTTAACAAGAAAAAAAGACTAGACTGCAAAAATAGTCTTAAAAAATTAAGACTATTTGATTTAGCATATAAAATATTTATTGCGAATTATTGACTACCATTTTTTTTAAATATTTTATTGCATAAAATTATAAGTTTAACTTAAAATCGAAATGTCTATTTTTTTTACAATTAAAAATAATCTTTCCTCTGTTTTGAAATCATTTATTATCCGTCAAACAGAGTTCAAAGGGAAATATTTTCATTTTATGAAAAATCCTTCACAATAATTAGGAAGGATTTTTCATAACAAAGATGCAGTAAATTTAAGTTTAATTTGATAATTTTATAAATCAAATAAACTTAAATTTACTGTGATTTTAATTTGTAATAATTAAATAAATAGGAATTTATTTCCATGATAGAAAATAAAAGTAATCTTTTATTGAGAGTAGGATCTTTAATAGATTATGAAATCTTATATGACATATATATGGATGATAAAAATAATAGATATTTAAATTTTGAAATAACTAGTAAAACAAATTTTAAAAGTTTATTTAATGAAATATTATCAAATGGAATATTATATATTCTCGAAATAAATTCTAAAATAATATCTACCTGCATCATTACTAAGAAAAAAAGAAGAACTAGTCATATTGCAATTCTAGGCAATTTAGCTACATCTTCAGATTTTAAAGGTAAAGGTTACTCATATTATTTTATAGAGTTATTAATCTTTTCTTTAAAAGAAGAAGGAATAAAAAGAATAGAATTATTTGTTGAGTCAGATAATTTTATAGCATTAAGTTTTTATTTAAAATTGGGATTTAAGATCGAAGGGAGATTAGAAAAGTATTTTAAAAGAGAAAATGAAAAAGATTATATTGATGAATATATAATGGCAAAAATAATTAAATAGATTTTTTATCCATTTATATAAAAAAAATTCAAATATTAAAACTTATCTAATTTGACAAAATTACAAAATTCATTAAATTAAAAATTCAATTGTCTATATAATTGATCGGCCTTAATCACATTTTGAATATAATTATAATCAAATCAAAAAAATAAGAGATATTATAATGAATCTTTTTTTATTAAAAAAACCTATTGATCTTTTTAAATCGTTAACTATTTACGGAATAGTATTTTCAAATTGCATATCGTATGCACAAACTTTTGAAATAGAAAATAAAAACTCAAATTTGTTTCTTTCAAAAAAACTTGCGGCTCCCAAAAGAGTATATAGAGCAACACCTACAGATGCGGACTTTATTTTTTTACTAGGATTTGAAAGACAAATGTGCGACAGAGAATTTAATTCAAGAGAACGTTGTTTAGATTTAACAAATCATCTTCTTTTAAATTTAAATCGACCAGAATTAAGCGTAACAGAAACCGCTACAAGCCAACTTCAGAATCCTAGTGCATTTATAAGCACTTCAGCAAATAAAGATTATGTTATTGAAAATGCAAGAAGGTCAGCTTTATTAGATATTTTTAATGAAGAAAGCCCTTGGAGAAGAAATTATTTTTATGTCTATGAAATTATTCCTAATGAAGATTTTGTTAGTGTGACAGAGACTTATCAACGTGAATTAAATTCTGCATTTGATGACCCAATAAGATTTCATCAATTAGATAATCTTTATTCACTTTATACAAATACAAATGAATTTGCTGCGATTGGAAGAATTAGCACACGCAATATTGTTTCTGCTACTCGTTATGAATTTGATTTAGAAATAATGGATTTCATTGAAGGAATAACAATTCCAAATCCACATTATGATACCAATCTTGTTCCTGCAGTTCACTTAAATAATTATCCAATTGGTGAAATTTCAAATGCATTACAAAACTCTGATGAAATGCATTGTGAAATTGAAATTCGGCCTCTGCAAAATCATCTTTCAATGAGATATAAAAGAGATTTAAACAAAAAATACGAATGCAAAAAACCTTATTTTTTAGAAGAAGAAATAATAGATAGTCCTAAAAAAATATTTGAAAATAATAAGTTAAAAATTAAAATAAAAGAATCGAATAAAAATGAAAAATGCTTAGTTCATAATGATCATTATCTTTATACTGATTCATGTGATAATTCTACTAGTAATGAATTTATATACACACAATTTGGGCAAATTATTTCAAGATCAAATGGAGATGAAAATAACCAATATTTCTGCCTAAGTAAAAGTGAATATGAAAATGACTATTTAAAAATGGAAATATGCGATTTAAACAAAATTGAGCAAATATGGAAAATTAAAAAGTTTTCTGATTCAAGCTTTGCCTTATACACATATAAAGGAACAGGAGTAGGATTATATTATTATCTTGGAACCCCATATCTCTTTGAGAAAAAAAATAATGACCAATATCCTATAGTTATTATTTCAAACTACCATGAAATTGAAGAAAAAATTTCTAAACCTATTATTCAGTTTTCAATAGAAGCTACAATAAAAGGGCTAGGTAAAAAGGAAAATTACACCATTTATCCTAGTGTTTATGGATCTGTAAAAGCAGATTCATTAGTTAATTTAAAAGAATATATTAATTATTATAATGCAAATTTGAATTTATTATTTTCAAATTTTGGAATGAGAACAATTTCTCCTTTAGTATGTTATTATTCATACATTGGAAATTATGGTAGTTATACATTAAATATAAACAAAATTGGCAATGATTATTGCTCTAATATAAAAAATATAAACGATCATTTTAAATGGTACTTTAATAAAAATAAAGAAAATAATCTCTATGAGATAATTGATACAAATAATAATAAACTAGTTACTTCATTAGATATGATAAATTATCATGCATACGTTTCAAATAAAAATTTTAAAATTAACAAAAATTATTATCAAAACTTTAATTTAAACAAGGCAGCAAAAGTATATGCGGATAATTATTATAAAGCTCAACATTTATCCAAAGTAAAAAAATACAATGACAATCAATTTTTTAATAAGTTTGCATTTTATTCTATTTATGATTATTATAGAAAAATTTATTCTGATTATAAATAATAATATTTATTTACACCTATATAATTTTTTGAATAATTTTTTCTGCTATTTTTAGAAAAGTAGGCATAACTCCTACTCCTTGAGAGGCAATGGCTTCAAAGCAATCTTCATCTTTAAATTGATAATTTTTTTTCAAAGTAGAAAATGGCAGAGCGTCATATGAGTCTGTATGGTTAAATTGATACACAAATGGAATACTATTATAATCAATTTGCAAAGATTCCATTAGTTTTTTAACTTGTAATAGTTGTAAATCATATTTATCCAAATAACGAACACGACTATCAATTACATTAACAATTCCGTCAACACCAAGCATTAGACTTATATTTACGCTAGGCCATATTTGGTGAGAAGGGAGAGTATATAAATGCATTCGCGCATTACGATCTGCTACTGCTCCATAACTTACAGGTAAAAAATCAAAAAAGGTATTCCTTGGTAAATCTATAAGAACTTCTGTGTTGTTACGTTTTTTTTCATTTTCAAAACTCTCACAGAATATAGATTGTAAATTTGTAGTTTTACCTGAGTTTTGACTGCCAATATATAAAATTTTAAAATGAATATCGCCAGTGGCTTCATTTATAAATGCCATTAAAGAACCTCGTCATTGAGCGCAAAAATAGCAGCATTAGCTTCATCTCCGTTTTTATTCTGCAACTTCAGAGAAACTTTTTTAGTATCAGAAGCAATAATTGCACTTTCTCCTGCACACATTATCAATCTCTCATTTTCTGACTCTAATATTAATTCACCCCCCCATACAGTAACAATAGAAAACTGATTTTTTTGTAAAGGTTCGTAATTAACGTCATTGTTATTTGTGAAAACTTGAAGAGCAAAAGGATTATGAATGTCGCCTAAAAATGGTTTTGAATTTTTCATATTGCGAATAAGCAAATTTTCAAGTTTTTTACCTCTTGGTAAACTCCAATCAATTGCATCAAGAGATTCTTTCACATGAAGTTCTCTTGGTTTTCCTTTTTCAGATTTAATCCCATTTTCATCATATAAGCGGCACCAATCAGAAAGCCTCCAAGTTTTTCCTGATTTTTTTGGTAAAACATATTGAGGCTCAGCTATAAAAACTCCCAATCCTACCGCATGGACACATCCTGGAGGAACAGAGATATAATCTAATTTTTTGGGTTCATATTTATACAAACATTTTTCGGCTTCATCATTTAATAAACATTGAATGATTTCATCTTTTGTTAACTCTTCTTTAAAGCCTAAATAAACAAAGCCATTCATTTCTACATCTAATACAAGCCAGCTTTCAGGCTTACCACATTCATCTTCTTTTAATAGTTTATTATCATTTTTGGGATGAAGTTGAACCGATAAAAGATCATCTGCGTTCAACCATTTTAATAAAAGAGGACTATGATTCCCATATTTTTCGGCAATTTTTGTCCCTAAAATAGACTGTGCTTTATCTTTTAAAAGTTCATTCAATGTAATTTTTTGATTTGAATTTAACGTAACATAAGATGGGAAATTTAAATCTGTTGAAACTTCCCAGCTTTCTCCAATTTGATTAGGAATTTCTGAAATGGATTCATTAAAATATTTTTTTTTGAGTTGAGAAATTTTTTTCCCTCCCCAAGGGGTTTTTTTAAAAGGGACGAAGTTAAAAGGTGACATCTTATAAAAAGCTTTTTTCATTTTATTAAAATCTCTCGTAAAAACTCATAATTTTCTCTTGCTTCACGAAAAAGTTCGTGAGAACCACCAGCATCAGGATGGAAATGTTTAGCCATTTCTATAAAACGTCTTCGCAACTCCATTCCTCCTTCCTTTTTTAAATCTTCAATTGAAGAAAAGCTATAAAATCCTAATAAAAATTTTAATTTCTCTTCATCAATGGGTAGAATAAATAAATTATTTTGAGAACGTTCAAAATAGCGAAAAAAGTTTTCCACTAGTTTTCTTAATGACTCTTCATCAAATTCAGAAAAATTAATTGGATTTGAATAAAACTGTGAAAGTTTTGCTTGTACAGAAGACTCTTCAATTATCTTTTGTTTCCAAAAATTTTCAATGGAATGTTCTTCACAAAAGACATCTTGAGTAATATTATGGCAATAGGGAAGGTTGTAAGCATCAAACGCTCTGCAATAAGTAACCTCTCTCATGCCAAAGTGACAACCAACTGCTGAAAAACCTAAAATAGGCAATTGTTTAGATTTACCCCAAAATTGAGGAATTAGCATTTTAAAAAATAATGTATAATACTCAAAAAAATGATCTCCAAATAGCAAAGAAAAATCATTTTTTGTCTCTTGAAAAAGGTAACTATTTTTTTGTTTTAAAGCGGATAAATGAAATAAACAATTCAGCAATAATATTTTATGTCTTAAAGCAAAAATAAATGCTAATAAATTTAAGTTCCCAGAACCAAACATTTTACTTGATAAATCTTTTGGAAGAATACTTTTTAAAATATCTGAATCCGAAATTTTTGAGATTTTTGCTTGCCTTAAAGCTAAGGCCTCTTGATGTATATTAAATTCTTGAAATAAATCACGTTCTTTAAAAGAAAATAATAAACTTTCCAAAGAAATCATTTTCAGCAAATGCTCAAGCATTTTTTTCCATTTCTATAATTTTATTTAATGCAACCTCATACCCGTACGATCCTAGCCCCGAAATGACTCCAGTTGCAATAGGACTGACATATGACATATGTCGGAATTCTTCTCTAGAAAAAATATTGCTAATATGAACTTCTATTATTGGAATTTTCTCTTGTTTAAATACTTCAAGAGCATCACGAAGAGCAATACTTGTATGCGAATAGCCTGCTGGATTTATGATAACTCCAACTATTTTTGAATTGTTATTTTTATTTTTAACACCATTATTATATACATTTTTAATATATTTTTCATTTAAAAAATTTATGAGTTCACCTTCAATATTGCTTTGATAATCCTGTAATGATATTCCATCTTTTTCGGCAATTTTTTTAACTTTTTTTGTTATCTCTTCTAAAGTCTCAGAACCATATATTTGAGTTTGTCTCTTTCCTAATATACCAAGATTAGGACCGTTAACAAAAAGAACTATTTTCATTTAATAAACCTATTTTTAATTAAGAATTTTTTTTTGATGTATTTTTAAATCTATTTTTTCCAATAACTTTGTTAAAATATCTATTTTATTTAAACGAATTTGTTCCCTCTTTTTATAATTATTTATATTTTCTTTAATTTTAATTATGGTTTCATCTTCAAATACACGAGATGAAAATTCAATATTTAATATTTCTTTTAATGATTTAACTCGATGAAATTTTTTAAGGCGTTCATAATTTTTTTTAAACACAAAATCATTCATGAAATAAACCCTTTAAAATGTTTATTAAATTATATATTAACAACATTAAAATAAAGGGCAAGCTTTGCAGAATGCAAATATTTCCTTAATGATTCCGATATATAAAATATGAATTTATGAATTAAGCAACTTGATTTGACCCACAAGATTTTGATGGGAAATGAGTTGTTATTTGTTCTTGAATAGATGGGTTAAAAATTTTTGCCCATTGAACAATTTGACGACGAGTATGAGAGTTTGTAAGAGGATGAAAAATAATTTTATCTACTTTTCCAGACTCTAAATAAACAAGAACGTCATCAAAAGTTCCACAAATATTTTTAACAGCTGAAAATACGATTTGATTTGAAGGGACATTATCAGGGATAAAATAGATTGTTCTCTCAAGCGAAACAACAGATTCTTCATCTGTTGAATAGGATTGGTTTATTTTAGATGTTTTACCAGAAAGTTTGCTCATTCTATAAGCTCCTGAATCCGATGAAAAATATCTTGCCAATAGCATCATTTCTTGAGTTATGAGATTCTAACTTATATTGACTGATTAGTCAATAACTCTTTTGTAAAAATCACAAATTTTTAGTTTTTACCACTCGAACCAAATCCACCAATTCCTCTTTCAACCTCTTTCACTGTAATTCCAGGAAGTTGAACGACTAAAGCACAAACTCCTTGAGCAATTCTATCTCCTTTGTGAATCGTAAAATCATTTTTTGAGTGATTTACAATAGTTACCATAATTTCTCCACGGTAATCGGCATCAATCGTGCTTGGTGAATTTAAAACCGTAACTCCATGTTTTAAAGCTAGACCACTTCTTGGCCTAATTTGAATTTCAGGAATAACGCTTAAAAGCTCGTTACCTACAGTTAATTTTTGAGCTCCTAAGGATTCTACAATACGCAATCCTGTTTTTATAAGAGCCCATTCCGTTGATTTCACAGTAGTATTTTCGTTCGAACAAATATCAAATCCAGCAGATTGTTTTGTCGCATAAAATATTTCACCTGTACCTGAATGCTCTAACTTCAACATAAATTTCACCTTATTTGCTAAAACGGTTATTTTTTAAGACCCTCAGACCTTGCAAAAGCTTGACCTGACAGTCTGCAACTGATATCGAAAGTAACTTGTGTAGGTCAGTAGCTCCAATGGTAGAGCGGCTGATTCCAAATCAGCTTGTTGGGGGTTCGAGTCCCTCCTGGCCTGCCAATTTTTCTAATCCTTTGTTTTTCATTTTACAAATTTAAATCTCAAAACAAATTAAATAATAAATATAAATACAATTTTGTTTATTTAAAAACGGATTAAGTTACTTTAAAAAGATAAAATTAAAAATCAAGATCATCATCATCCACTTTTGTTTCATAGGGCTCTAAAATTATTTTACCATTATTTTCTAATAATTTTTTTATAACAGGTCCACAACGAGTCGCTTTGCAGCCTCCATCGCCACTACCGGTTTGTTTATTTACTTTTTCAATAGTATCAGCACCGTTTTGAATTGCTTCACATATTCTGCCTTGTTTGATTCCTTTACAAATACAAACAACTTTTATTTTTGCTTTTATTTCTTCAATACTTAATTTTTTTTCAATCATTTAAAATACTACTCATTTTCACTATTTTTTTCTTGAACACTTTTGCAATAATCATTCATAGCCTCTTTAATTGTATCCTCTAGTTTTAAGTAATGTTTTAAAAATTTTGGTTTAAAATCTTTATTCATACCTAGCATATCCTGCAATACTAAAATATTCCCATCGCATTGATTTCCAGAGCCAATTCCAATTGTAGGGATTTTAACAGAATTTGTAATTTCTTCTGCTAAACTAGGAACGATTAACTCAAGAACAATGGCAAAACAGCCTGCATCTTGTAAAGCCTTTGCTTCTTTTAAAAGACGTTTTTTATCCAATTCATTTTTACCTTGGATGCGGTACCCCCCTAAAGCATTCACACTTTGTGGCATGAGCCCAATATGTCCCATAACAGGAATTCCGTTATTGGAAAGAAAGTGAATTTGATCACATATCTCAGGCGTTGCCCCTTCAATTTTAACAGCTTCAGCTCCAGATCTCATTAAAAGTCCTGCATTATGCATCGTTTCATGTCTGTTAATACCTGCCGTCATAAAAGGCATATCTCCAACTAAAAGCGGAGTTTTAATAGTTTGCCTTACACAACGAACATGATACGCAACTTCTTCTAAGGTAACTGATAGAGTAGAATTTTTTCCTTGGATTACATTTCCCAAGCTATCTCCTACCAAAACAAAATCAATCTGCGACATTTCTATAATTCGTGCAAAAGATGCATCATAACAAGTAATTGACGAAATTTTTTCAGAATTTTTCTTTTTCTCAATGAGATCATGAATACGAATTTTTTTTCTTTTCACTGAGCCACCTAGATTTGTTGTATCTGAATAAACCATATATAAACCTTTTATATTAGAATTAAAAATATCTAAATTTGCATTTAAATCTTTTTACATAGTACTTTTGTATAGTATAACTTATCTATGTTCGATAGAGGAGGAAATATCGATATGGCAAAAAGAATATTTTTGTTTTTACTTGTAAATATTTTAGTAATGGTAACAATTACAATTGTAACTTCTGTTCTTGGCGTTAATCATTATATGAGCGCTAAAGGCATAAATTACAGTAGCTTAATGATATTTTGTTTAATTTGGGGGTTTGGCGGCGCCTTTATTAGTTTAGCGATTTCTCGCTGGGTGGCAAAATTTTCCATGGGAATCACAGCCATCAATCCAGAAAACTGCACTCCAGAGGAAAAAAATTTATATAATAGAGTTGCAAAACTTGCCCAAAAAGCAGGTTTACCAAATACACCTGAAGTCGGTATTTATGAAAGCCCCGATCTCAATGCTTTTGCAACAGGACCATCAAAAAGCAGATCCCTTGTAGCTGTTTCATCTGGTTTATTACAAAGAATGGATAGCCATGAAATAGAAGGCGTTTTAGCTCATGAAATATCACATATTGCAAATGGCGATATGGTAACAATGACGTTGGTACAGGGCGTTGTGAATGCCTTTGTTATGTTTTTTGCAAGAATTATTGCTTTTGCAACGACACAATTTGTAAAAGAAGATATCAGACCTCTTGTAAATATCGTAGTTGTGATTGTTCTTGAAATCTTATTAAGCATTTTAGGTTCTATAGCTGTAGCTTGGTTTTCTCGTAAGAGAGAATTTAAAGCAGATTTAGGTGGCGCTCAATTAGCTGGAAAATCAAGTATGATTTCAGCTCTTGCTGCATTACAAAGAGCTTATGAAAATCCTTTACCAGAAGGCGAAGAAACACCAAAATCCATAGCTGCATTTAAAATTTCAAATAAATCTAGCTTTTTAGAGATATTTTCTACTCATCCCCCACTAGAAGTCCGTATCCAAGCTTTAAAACAAAATAATCAAATTATGTAATTTTAATTAAATAAACATATTTAAATTTTAATCATATATTTACTATATTATAGTGCGTATATTTTATTGCTAACTTTAAATTCAAAGTATTAAAAAAAATTAGCTATAATTTAAGAATATTATTATCATGCTCTTTTGATTATGTAATGAAACTTTAATAAAAAAATTATTTATTTTTGGAATATTTCTTATAACCTGAAGCTAAAGCATCTTTAGATCAAGCACCCTAAAAAATTAAAATCAACTCAGACAAATATTTTTGGTGAAAATGATAACTTAAAATTATACAGAATTTCAAAGAAACAGAAAAAAACCACTATCCTTGTCCCTGGTGATAAAAGATTCTTTGGAATTGCTTATGAATATTTATCAAATTTTCTTTCAAATAAAATAATAAGCCCACAAAAATATATTTGTGGATTTATTAAATGCACAAACGAATCACAAGAAAATAAGCCAGAACATACTTTGGAATATATAAGTGATAAAGAGGGGGCGCTAAGGTGCCAAACTAATATTAATATTGACGGAAATCCTATAAGCTAAATTTAATTCAGTTTCGCTCTCACCGATATAAAACAAGCTATAAATAAAATAGGGCTAAAGGAAAATCCATGGATGGATTTAGTAAAAAAATAATTATCATATTTCCATTTTTAAGTTCCCTTTTGCCTTATATTTTATTCCTTTCATTCCAAAATTCTTATTCACAAGAACTACAAAGAGAATATCGTTCTGGTTATTTTCTGGGACGTGGAGATACTGGTATAGCTACAGCAAAAGGTATGGAAGCTATTTTTTATAACCCAGCAGGAGTTGCTCAAGGCAAAGGAATATTAAGTGAAGTCATTGCTGCAAGTCCTCAAGTTGAAGCTACGCAAAATTTAGGGCAGTTATACAATAGTTATAACGGAGGTAACACGAGCGCATTACAGATTTTAGCTCAAAATCAAAATACCGTTTTTAGTGGTGCTGCTCAAAACTATACAGGACTTATATTTAGAAAAGTTTCTTTAGGAATTTTAGACAGAGCAAATGGAAATGCATATGAAGGAATCGATCCAAATACAGGAATTCCAACCGCTAATATCTACGCGGCAAATAGAGTTGGTGCTTACTTAACATTATCAAATAATTTTTATGATGATAGACTTTATTTGGGAATAAGTGGAAAATATTTACAAAAAAAAGAAGTAAACTTAAGTTTATCCACTTTGTCTGCAGAAACTCAATTATCAAATAATTCATTAAATTCAGTGATAAATAACTCATTAAATCAAGGAGCAGGAATTGGAGCTGATATTGGCTTAATATATATATTAAGCAAAGAATATAGCACTCAATTTGGGTTAGTTTATCGAAACATTGGAATGGAATATAAATGGACAACTCCAGATGGAAGCACATCCCCATTTTCTGAACCAACCGTCCTAGATTTAGGATTTAGTACTTCTTTTGGAACAAAAAGAAGTCGCGTTATTATTTCATCAGATATTAGAGACGTAACAAATGTTCAAAATGCTGTCTTTGGGAAAAGGGTTCATGTAGGGCTTGAGTATACTCTAAGTGATACATTTGGAATTATGGCGGGTTTAAATCAAGGATACCCTACTTTTGGAGCATTTCTTCACATCAGTTTTTTAAGATTAGATGGAGGAATGTATACAGAAGAAATAGGTTCCAGACTTGGCGAGTATCCGAGCCAGAGAATTTTTGGTCGTGCCGTTGTAGGATGGCTATTATGAAAACTCAATTAAAAAAATGGATTTGTGCATTTCTTATAACTTCTTTTCCTATATATACTTCCTGTGGCAATCAAAATGTATTTAGCTCGTTAACTACAAGAGACACAAAACAACAAGCGGAAGACTATATAAATACAGGAGACTATAATTCTTCTATTAGCTTGCTGGAACCTTATGTTTCTTCAAACCCAGGAGACCAACAAGCTATAGGTCTATTAGCAACATCCTATATGCTATTAGCTGGAGTAAATGTTTTAAATTTAATGGTATCTATATTAAATAATTCTAGTAATTCTAAAAATAATTTTCAAGCTATTTTAAGCGCAATGCCTCAGGGAAATCAAACAAATATTACATTATTAACAAAAGCAGTAACAACTTTAAATTTAATTTCCTCAAGCCAAATGAATGCCAATCAAAATTATCAACTTGGTACAGCATATTCAAGTTTAGCAATATTAATAATTAAAGCAGACTGTTTAAATGCGTCAGGATCTATTTCGACTTCCCAGACTAACTCAATGAGCACAACTGATGCAAATTCAGTATATACTTATTTAACAAATACTCAAACAAATTTTAATAATGCCGGAATTAAGTCTGGGACTAACACAGGATCGGGAATGCTAGCAAATATTATCAATCAAATAAACGCAAGTTCCGGAGCATCAAACTCGGCAAAAGTAATTAATTTTATAAATTCACAGCAATAAACTCTAGCTATTTTTCACAACCAGGATTAATAAATAAATATAAAGGTTTCTTAAATGAAGGAGTAGTTATGCTCGTGTCTTGTATCCAATTGAATCCACAAACAGATTTAAAAGAAAATGTAAGTATTGCCTTAAAATATATTTCAGAAGCATCAAATAAGGGTGCTGAAATTATAGTACTTCCAGAAATGTTTACTTATATGGGTGATGAATCTTTAAGACATAAAACAAAAAATAAAATAGGAGAAGGTGTTTTTAAAGAATTACAAAATGCAGCAAAAGAAAATAAAGTTATTTTAGTATGCGGCAGTCACTCTGAAGAAATTAATAATAATCCAAATAAAGTATTTAATTCTTGTGTAACTTTTGATAAAAATGGAGAAATGATTTCCATATATAGAAAGCTACATTTATTTAACTTAATCGATAAAAATGGAAAAGCACTTTATTGCGAAAGCAATTCTTTTGAATATGGAAAATCCCCTGAAGGTTATTTATTTGAAACAAGAGATGGAAGTTGGAATGCTTTAAATATAATTTGTTATGATTTAAGATTTCCTGAAATAATTCGTAATAATGACAAGATGAAAACAACTCCTTTTGACATTATTTTTGTAACGGCAGCATTTACTTGGCAAACAGGAAAAGATCATTGGGAAATATTGTTACGTGCCCGCGCTATTGAAAATCAATGTTATGTGGTAGCTTGTAATCAAACAGGTGAGTTTTTGAATGGTCAAAAAAGAAATTACGGTAACAGTATGATTATTGATCCATGGGGAAATATTGTTGCAAAACTTGGTGAAGAAGTTGGAATATTACAAGCAGAAATTAACAAAGAAAATGTAATTGAATCAAGAAATAGGTTACCTGCTTTAGCTGATAGGAAAATTTATTAGAAAATGGCATTTCCATTAAACAAAAAAATAACAATGTGGATTTTATCTTCCGTTATTTTTATGGAAATGCTAGATTCAACTATTATAAATACAGCCATTCCTGAAATTGCAAAAACGTTTCAAACACAACCCATAAATTTAAAATTAGCTATAACTAGTTATCTTATTAGTTTAGCTATATTTATTCCTATAAGTGGATGGGCTGCTGATAAATATGGTACAAAAAAAATTTTTACTCTCTCTATTTTAATATTTACTATAAGCTCTGTATTTTGTGGGTTATCTAATTCACTTTATGAAATTGCTTTTTTTAGAGCATTACAAGGTTTTGGAGGAGCATTAATGACTCCTGTTGCAAGACTCATTATGGTAAGAGTTTTTCCTGTAAATGAGCTTGTTATTGCTACAATGTATATATTTCTCCCTGCAAGAATTGGAACCATTCTTGGCCCCTTAATTGGGGGAGTTATTTCATCATATACAACTTGGCGATGGATATTTTTCATTAATATCCCAATAGGAATAATCTGTTTATTTTTTGCAAGTAAATATATTGAAAATGAGGTTATAAATTCAAATTCAAAGTTAGATTATAAAGGATTTATTTTAATTGGAACATCATTATCCTGTCTGGCTTTATTTTTAGAGTTTATAGGTGAAAAAATAATACCAAATAATATATTATATTTTATTTTTGGAGTTGGAGTTATAAGTTTGATATTATTTATTTTACATAGTTTAAAAATAAAAGATAAATCTATATTAAATTTACAGTTATTTAAGCTTAGAACATTTAGAATTGGTACATTATCAAATGTAATTGCATTTATTTCAACAGGAGGGATTCCGTTATTGCTTCCTTTATTATTTCAATTACAATTTAAATTATCACCTTTAGTCTCTGGCTTACTTATTGCACCAATGGCAGTGGGAGCTATGTTTATGAGGGGAATAGCACCAAAATTTATTAATAAATTTGGATTTAAAAAAGTAATTACATATACTCCTATTGGTATTTTTGTTTCCTTAATAATGCTTTCATATATAAATATAAATAGTAGTTATTCATATATTATTATTTCATGCTTTTTACTAGGTTTTTTTTCAATCTCACTCATGTCTAGCAATGGAACATTAATATATGTTGATGTTCCTAAAATAAACTCCTCTAATGCAACAAGCTTAGATAGTACAATTAGGCAGTTTTCTTCTGGAATATCTATTGCTTTTTCGACACTTTTACTTACTTATTTTTTAAATTTTACAAATAATCATATTTATTCAGATAATGCAATAAATGCATTTAGATATACTTTTATTACTTTAGCAGGAATTATTTTAATCGAGTTTTTTATAAGTTCAGGATTAGCAAAAAATGATGGAGAGAAGGCATCTAAAGGTTTATCATAATATAAAATCTATTAGCTTAATCTTTAATTGAAAGAAAAAATCATGAATTTTCCAGTAAATAAAAAAATAATTATGTGGATATTATCTTCTGTTTTATTCATGGAAATGATGGATTCCACAATTATAAACACGGCAATTCCAGAAATTGCAAAATCATTTCAAACTTATCCTGTTAATTTAAAATTAGCTGTAACAAGTTACTTAATCAGTTTAGCCATATTTATTCCTATAAGCGGTTGGGCTGCGGATACTTATGGAACAAAAACAGTATTTTCAACAGCCATTATTATTTTTACAATCAGTTCTATTTTTTGTGGATTTTCAAACTCACTTATTGAGCTTTCCATATTTCGAGCTCTTCAAGGTTTTGGAGGAGCCATGATGACTCCCGTAGCTCGACTTATTATGGTCAGAGTTTTTCCACCAAGCGAACTAGTAAAAGCTACTATGTACATTTTTTTACCTGCACTATTAGGTCCCGTTCTTGGGCCTTTAATTGGAGGTTTAATAACAACATATACAAATTGGAGATGGATATTTTTTATTAATATTCCAATTGGATTATGCGCCCTATATTTTACTCAAAAATATATTGAAAATGAAATTGCAGAACATAAAACAAAAGCAGACATTATAGGATTTTTATTAATTGGAACATCATTATCTTGTCTGGCACTTGCAATAGAATCTATAGGCGAAAGCATTATTCCCAGTTACATTATAAAAGTAATGTCATCGATTGGAATTATAACTTTTATTATGTTCATATTTCATGCAATTCAATATAAAGAAAATTCTATTTTAAATTTACAATTATTTAAGTATAGAACATTTAAAATTGGAGTGATTGGAAATATTATTGCTTATATTTCAACAGCTGGAGTTGCTTTTTTATTACCTTTAATGTTTCAAATTCAATTTGGTATGACACCATTAAAATCTGGTTTACTAATATCTCCAATGGCTATTGGTGCTATGGTAATGAGAGGGATTTCTCCTCAATTTATTAAAAAATTTGGATTTAAAAAAGTTATTTTTTTCGCGCCTATTGGAATTTTTTTCTCGTTGATTTCTATTGGATTTATAACAAGAGAAAGTTCTTATATTTATATTTGTATATGTTGTTTTTTTCTAGGATTTTTTAATATACTACTTATGTCAAGCAATGGACCTATGATTTATGTTGATATTCCTAAAAATAAATCTGCAAATGCAACAAGTCTCGATATTACAATTCGACAATTTTCCGCAGGACTTTCCGTAGGACTTGTTTCTTTTTTATTAATAACTTTTTTAGATAATTTAAAAACAAATATACATTCAGAAGAAGGAATAAAGTCGTTTCATTATACATTTTTTATTTTATCTGGAATTATCTTACTTCAAATTATTGCAAGCTTTGGCTTAAAAAAGAATGATGGCGAAGAAGCGTCCCGTGGAGCAAGTTAATTATTTTTTAAACATTTATTATACTAAAATAAATGCAAATTAAAGTCACTGATGCCATAATTAACCAAAGCACAATTCCCTGTATAAAAGGTTTTATACCAACATTTTTTAAAGCTTCTTTAGATAAATTTGCACCAATACAAAATAAAGTAAGAATTAAAGCATTTTCTGAAATATGTTTTATAAATAATCCAGGCGCTTTTGCCCAAGGAACCCATGTGGCTATGGCGGCAGCAGCTAAAAACCCTAATATAAACCAAGGTTTTTTTGCTTTAACACTGCTGTTTGAATTGCTTAATTTATTGGCTAATAAAAACCCAACGATTAAAGTAACAGGAACAATCCATAAAGCTCTGGCTAACTTTACAGTTGTACCTACTTCAAGGGCTTTTTCACCATATTGCATACTTGCACCAACTACAGAACTGGTATCATGAATAGATAAAGCGCTCCACAAACCAAATTGTTCTTGAGATAAATTGAAAATATGACCTAAAGCAGGAAAAATAAATAAAGCGCTCGCATTCAATAAAAATACAATAGCTAACGAAACAGAAATGGAATTTGAATCTGCTTTGATAGTTGGTGAAAGAGCTGCAATTGCACTGCCACCACATATTGCAGTTCCAAACGTAATTAAAATTGAAATATCTTTTTTATTATTGAGAATCTTTCCAATATATAATCCTATTAAAGCGGTTAATAAAATTCCAATAACAGTATATCCAATTCCAGAAAATCCAACTTTTGCTACTGTGATTAAATTCATTCCAAACCCCAATCCAATTATGGACCAGGTCAATAATTCGGAAGCAATAAATTTTGTTTTTTCAGGATATGGATTTCCAAAAATTAAGGACAACAAAATTCCTGAAATAACAGCTAAACCAGATGCCATCTTTGCGACTTGCTCATTAATATAAGGCAACAATATTAAAATAATGGCAACAAAAGGAAATAATATTTGCGACAATTTTTTATTAATAAAATTCATATTATTTTTTTCTATTTTTTGTTTATTTTTCATTTATAATCCTAGCAAAATTTAAAAAAAACAAAGCAATCCTATTTTGGATATATATCAAAGAAAATAAAATAGAAATCGATGCAAAGAGGAATCAGAATAATTACATAAAATATTGATATTATTTATTTTTTAATAAAAATCTCTTTTTTAAAAATTCCTGATAGAAAAAGTTGATTTTTTTTACTCCTTAAGTTACTAACCCCCTCACTGCGGATGTGGTGAAATTGGTAGACACGCACGTTTGAGGGGCGTGTGCGCAAGCATGGCGGTTCGAGTCCGCCCATCCGCACCATTCTTTATTTCTTTAAATTCCCAATCAAAACAACGAGAATTAAAATAGCCAAATTAGTAAATCTGATTTATGGATTATTAATTTAAGATATTTTAAAAAAATGGTATTTTATTGGAATGCTTATCTCAAACCTAAGCCTCCTTTCCTATTTTGGTGACATCGAATTGACAAACAACACCACTCAAAAACGAAAGCTTAAAATACTCAATTCTAAAAAACTGAGCATTTTTATTTTTTAATTTTAAGGTATTCCACATTATATCTATTACTGGTAAAAATCTATACGATGTTCTAAGGTCGAAAACTGTAAAATGCCATGTATGTCCCTAAAAGGATTTACAATGGAGCTATATTAAAAAAAGTTATTATTTGGAGTTATTAAAAAATGGGAGCTTGGGAATACGTATTAATCATAGCTATTGGAGTAGCTGTGGCAGCCCTTGCGTTTTTAGGCGTTCATACCATGAATATGCGAGCCTTGGCGCGAGAGCTGAAATTTAAGCACGAAGAGGCTGAAAAAAGATTGTCTGAAGCTAGGCTTCAAGCAGAAGAACTTGTAAAAAAGGCCCTTAGAGAAGCAAAAGAAGTCGCAATTAACGAAGGCCGCGACTTTGAGCGTCTTCAAAGAGAAAAGAACTTAGAAATTAAAAAAGTTGAAACCCGAATTCAAAAAAGAGAAGAGACCTTAGAAAAAAAAGCTCAACAATTAGATCAAAAAGAAAAAGATTTAAAACAAAAATTTGAAGCTATCGAAGTTGAAGAAAATAAAATTCAAGAAACTCTTAAAAAATCCTTTGAGACACTTGAAGAAAGTAAACTTAAACTTGAAACTGTAGCGCGTCTTTCCCAAGAAGAAGCAAGAGAACAGCTCAAAAAAGCAATAGAAGTTGAGGTTAGAAAATCGGCTAGCGCCGAAATTCGTTCCGCCGAAGAAGAAGCAAGAAAAATAGCTGATGAAAGAGCAAGAGGAATAATAGCCACTTCTATTCAACGAATTGCAAATGAATTTGTTACAGATGCCACTGTTTCTGTAATAAGTTTACCCACAGATGATATGAAGGGTCGTATTATTGGTAGAGAAGGTCGTAATATCAGGACAATTGAACAAGCAACGGGAGTTGACTTAATCATTGATGACACGCCTGAAGCTGTTATTATATCATGCTTTAACCCAATTCGTAGAGAAATTGCAAAAACCGCAATAGAACGTTTAGTTGCTGATGGTCGCATTCACCCTGCAAGAATTGAAGAAGTCGTTCAAAAAACAAGAAGCGAATTTGAGCAAATGATCCGAGAAGCCGGTGAACGTTCTTCATTTGATTGTGGTGTTACTGGACTACATCCTGAGGTTATTCAAGCTTTAGGTAAACTAAAATACCTAACAACAGGTGGCCAATCTGTTTTACAACACTCTATTGAAACAGCACAAATAGCTGGAATTATAGCCGCAGAACTAGATATTAACGTACGTCTTACAAAAAGAGCTGCTTTACTTCATGATATTGGCAAAAGTTTAGATGAAGAATCCGAAGGGAGTCATTCTCATGTTGGGGCTTTATTTTTACAAAAATATGGAGAATCCCCTGAAGTTATTGAAGCCGCAGCAAAACATCACAGCGAAAGTCTTCATGGAGTTAATCCCATTACCGTTGTTGTACAAACCGCCAATATGCTCAGTAACTTTAGACCAGGTGCAAGAAAAGAATTTCTTGAAAAAGCAATTGACAGGCTAAAAGACATGGAATCTACTGTAGAAGAGTTTGAAGGCGTTGAACAAGCGTTCGTTATTAAATCTGGTAGAGAAGTAAGAGCCATGGTATCTCCTACCGTTATGGATGACGAAGCTGTCACTTTACTTGCTAAATCTGTAGCAAAAAGATTACGTCACGACCTTCATCAAGCAAGCAACATTAAAGTAACTATGGTTAGAGAACAGCGAGCTACACATCTTGCAAAGTAAAATTTTATTAAATCATTTCACAGGTGAATTTTTCTACTCTTCATTTGAAAAAATTCTAAAACCAAAACAACAAAGTATAAAAATTTTAATGCTTGGCGATGTGCTAGGCAGAGGCGGAAGAAAAATTGTTAAAAAAATTCTTCCCGAATTAAAAAAAACAATTCCACTCGATTTCGTCACAATTAATGGAGAAAATCTTGCTGGAGGATTTGGTATTACCTCCAAAATTTATGAAGAAATGAAACAAGCAGGAGTCGATGCTTTCACAATGGGAAATCATTGGAAAGACAAAGCAGACGTTCACATCATTCGTAAAAATCACAAAGATCTCATTTTACCACAAAATTTAAATGGCATTAGCGATATAGATAAAGCACCTACTTTTTATCTTCCAGAAAGAAACAAAAATTTAAACATTATTAATTTAATGGGTAATTTTGCAATGAAAGAAGAATATAAAGATCCATTTGAATTTTTAACAAAAGAAAAAAATAATTTTGAAGACAAAGTAAAGTCGGGATCAAATATTGTCATTGCAGATATTCATGCCGAAGCAAGCTCTGAAAAACAAGCTATTGCATGGTATTACGATGGTATTTTAGCAGGTTTAATCGGAACTCATACTCATACACCTACAAGCGACGAACGTCTCACCGATAAGGGAACTGCTTTTTTAACGGATGTTGGTATGACAGGAGCCTATGACAGTGTCATAGGAATGGATAAACATAGAGTTATTACAAAATTTACGAATCCAAATATAAAACTTCCTCATGAAGTAGCTGAAAATGAACTTTGGTTTTGCGGATTTTTAATTGAAATATGTCCCAAATTAAATATTTCAATTGCTTGTCACCGCTTACAATGCAGAGGCATTGAAGAAGAAAATTGGATTGTTACAAGTATATCTAAAAATTTAAATTAATTTTATTCTCAAAAAATATGATATAATTATTAACCATTATATCATATAAATAATTTATTCTATACCAAAGGAAATTTATGTCTGCCTATTTTTCGTTATTTAAACATAAATTTATAACTTTATTATTAGTATTATTTTTAATAACTTCATGTCACTCCATCAATTCAAATAATGCAAATAATAACATAGATTATCTATATATATTTTATGACGCAGGAGAAACACTTTCATTGCTACCTGTGATCGAAAAAATGGAAAAAGAAAATTTAAAATATAAAATACTTTTATTAGGAAAAGGTTCTTTAAACGCAATTGAAAAATCAAATTTCACCAAAAATATTATTAATATCAATAAAAGCTGTAGCAATGATTTTATGATTGGAGAATCTACATCTCGCGAAAATAAAATGAATGAAAAAATTCTTCATGAAGTTACATCTTGTTATAATCCTAAAAAAGTAATTACAGGCTTAGTTAGCAGCTATCAAAGTCAAATAATAAATTATTACCATCATACATCTAAAGTAAAACTAATTGGATTTTACGATGGGTTTTCTTTACCTGATTTAAAAATAATAACACCTTTTAATAACAAATTAGACCAAATACTTGTTCCTTCAAATAATATTTATGATTTTTTAAATGAAAAAAATATAATGAAAGATAAAGTTAAAATAGTTGGACAACCTTCAATAGATAAATTTATTTTAGAATCTAAAAATACCGACATTCAAAAAGTTAAAAAAATATTAAATATTGATCCCGATAAAAATATTATAACATTTATTGGTGGATATGGAAAAGAATATGAAAGTGTATTTCAAGATTTTGTGCAGAAGTCTAGTTCTATTGAAAATTCTTTTTTTATTATTAGTATTCATCCTGCAGTTAATGGGAAATTTGAGACTGATATTATTAAAAAATTAAACTTAAAGAACTTTATCGTTATTAAGAATGAATTTCCTACAGTTTCTTTAGTTACTATTTCTAATTTAGTAATAAGCCAAAGATCGACAGTTGGTATTCAATCCTTATTTATAAATGTTCCATCTTTATATTTTGACATTGAAAATACTTCTTATACAAATATAGCAATTCAGCAGGGCTGGTCTCCTCAATTATTAATTAACAAAAATAATTTTCGTAATGAGATTGATAAAATTTTAAAAAAGAAAAATACAAAAATATTGCCCAAAAATATAGAAGAAATTATTCCTAAAAACTCAACTGAACATATTTATTCTTCATTACTCATTAAATAATGAGTTTTTTAAATTTAAATTAAAATAAAAAAATTAAAATTGACTTATAAAAAAAAGATGTTACGATTCATACTGAATCTTTATATAACTTTCGAATCCTTTAAAAAAATTTTTTATTTATTTAATTTCCTTTAAAAGGACTAAATATGCGCTTAAAAAATTCACTTTTTTCAATATTTTTTTTTCCAAGTTTTTCATATAGCATTGATCATAAAGATATTATTTTAAACGAAAATCCTCTTGTTCCATTTTTCAATGAGTATTTACAAAAAAATGATACAAAACTAAACAATGTGGATTTTATAAATATGTCATGCGCGTCAGAATTAATTTGTGTTGCTGTCTCATATTCTTTTGATAGTGAGTGCTTAATATACAATCTAGTTGCTAACTATAATGAAAATAAAAAAATAGAGTACATTGAATTAACATCAGAATACCCAAACGGGAGCTATATAAATTCTGAAATTATTCGTTTTACTAAACCAGACAAAAGAATAAAAAGAAACAATTATTTTAAACCATCCATTGATGGAAGCTGGCTTGCAAATGAGAGAGCTTTTTTATTAAGACATGCAAGAAATCAATTAAATAAAGAAAAAGCGGAAGAAAATAAAAAGAAAGAAATTTTAAATACAGACAAAAAGAAAGTTATTATTCAAGATATTATAAAAAAAGAAACAAAAGTTATAAATCAAGATGTTATTAAGAATGAAAAGAAAAAAGATACACAAACCTATTTTTTCAAACCATCCATAGATGGAAGTTGGCTTGCAAATGAAAGAGCTATTCTTCTCAGAGAATCCAGAAAACCTAGACCCCAAAATAACTAAAAATTAATTCACATTCATTTTACTATTTAAAGTATCTTTTTGTAACTTTAAAATTCTTTGCATACTCAAAGGATCATGGGTCGTACTGTCATAAAATTTACTCAAATCATTTTTCATTTTTGTTCTTGAATTTCCATCTAAATAAATCATATGACCAGATGGGTAAACATTTATTTCAATATTTTTTCTAATAATTGGCTCAATATCCATCCCAGCTAAATCTAAATTAGTTTGATTAAAAGGTGTTACAGAATCATAATAACCACTTGCTTGAAATAGTTTTAAATCAGGGTTTAAACTCATAGTAGCTGCTAAATCACCTGCTGTATAAAGCCCGCTTCCTCCTTTGTTTTCTCCAGTAGGATCAATGTGTGTATAATCCCAATTATTACTCACAGCTAAATTTAAATCTTGAAAAGCTGAAGTTGAAAAATATTTTAATTCACCATTTAAGTAAAAATTCCAAGCCGCAGTATAAGCTGCTTGAACATTAACAGTTGATGGATCTCTATCGAGATAATTTAAAATATTTTTAACAATTCCTGTGTAAATACCAGTTGCTCTACCATCATAAATACCTATCGCTTTTCCTTTATCTGCAAGCAATCTCCCTATCGCATAATCTGTAATATCAGAAAATGGAGCTTGATTATAAGGCAATACTGTTTGTGATTGAATGACAGAAGCATCCAATCCTGTGTAATTTGCAGTTTGTTGTGCAATTGAATTAGACATAACATTCATTTTATTTATAAGATCAGAAAGCTGTTTTGATAATGTTTTTTCTGCAGTTGTACCCATAGAAAGTACAGTAATAAGATCATTATAATTCGTATATTTTTTTAGCATATCGGAAAGTTCATTTTTAATAACAGGATCAGAATTATTTGTTAAAAGTTTATTAAATTGACTATAATTATTTATCCAGTTTTGAACCACAGGAGCATAAACATTTTTAGAATATGTTTTCATTTGTTCCATATACTGAGGAAGCGTTTGACTCGGAACACCAATTGTTTTTTTATGATACCAAGCATTTGCTGCAAGGGTTGGTAACATTCCTTCTGGCGCCCACCATTTACTATAATCTAAAATCGAAGAAATTAGAGTTATTCCATTCAAATCAATACCAGATTGATGTAAAAAGTATGATGTAACAGCACTTCTTGGCGTGCCGTATGATTCTCCCATTAAATATTTTGGTGAATTCCATCTTCCATTTTTGGTTAAGTAACGTTGAATAAATCCTGTGATTGACATGGCATCTTGGTCAACACCCCAAAAATCTTGATTTTTATTTGGAGCAATGGCAGTTGAGTATCCCGTACCAACAGGATTAATAAAAACAAGATCTGTTTTATCTAATAAACTATCAGGATTATCTTCTAAAGTATAAGGTGCTGGAGGAGTATAATCTGGTAAAGATGTTTTTATTCTTTTAGGAGAAAAAGATCCCAATAATAACCAAACAGCAGAAGATCCAGGTCCTCCATTGTATAAAAAAGTAACAGGACGAGTTTCAGCTTCTTTATTATTTGCAGTAAATGCAACATAAAATATTTTAGCATTTGGAAAAGAAGTATTTGGATTAATCGTAACCAAATGACCTGCAGTTGCTGTATAATTTATTTTTTTATTATTAATTATAATACTATTATAGCTTATAGCTTCACCTTCTGTTTTATCTGTGACGAAATCATATGGTCCACTTCCGTAAATTATGGGATCAAAAAATGGTTTTTCAACTTGATTCAACCCCGAATTTGCATTTTCTTGGTCTAGTAAAGAATTTTCATTCGATAATGAAGTATTTTTCACACTACTAGATTTACCGCAACTATTAATTGCGCCTAAAATTATAGAAATAGCAATCATTTTTTTACATAAATTTCCATAATTTTTTAAGATAAAATCCATTATATTATCCTTATTATTAAATTTTTTAAATTAAATCCTCAATTACGTAATTTAAAAAATATTACTCTTAAAAATAAAAAAAGGAAAATAGAAATTACATATTTTTATTATTAAGATTTTTTATATTAAAATTTTATTTTGTATAAAGATTATAAATTTAATTTATTTTTGCAGTAACATTTGTATTTATACCACTAGAAACTGAAAATTCTTGGGCAGACATCACAGAGCCAGTTACTAACGATGTCACAACCAAGCGATACTTACCTGGAAGTATCCATAATTTTTTTTGAACGTTATTTGATAATAATAATTCATTTTCAGAACCTAATGTTTCACTTTTAAATTGATCAAGCTCTTTTGAAAAAGCCTTTTCAATACTTAGAGGAACTCTAAAATAAATATTTGAACAGTTTTTAGATATTGTAGATTTAATTGCAAATTGTCTAGCAATTTCTATTCGTGTTTGGACATCCCATACCCCTCTTACAGAATCTGAATTGATTGCAAATTGAGGCGCGTCACCTAAATCAATGCCAATTTTCCCATTATTAATTTTACACATGCTATCAAAATTGATATCCATTTTTTTTGCAAAAGATTGTCCATTTAAATAAAATGTTCCAAGGGATTTTTCAATATTTGCAGGGACATCATTTAAACTCGATAAACTCATATTAGGATTTTTCGCTGATTCAATTATGAAATTTAAAGATGAATCTATTAATTTAATTTGAGCTCTTACAACTGCTCTAGGTTGTAAATTTGTAATATTTAATTGAATTCCAACCAATGATTTTCTACTTCTGTCTAATTCAAAATTATTTTCCAATTCATTTAATGCAGTCTGTGTAATTAGTGAAGTTATTCTAGGCCAAAGAAATGAAATGGTATCATTATAATATAAAATAGTATCAGGCGAATATGCTAAAAAATAAGGTAACTCTTGTGCGTTTTCTTTTAATAAAGCTTTAACAGAATTAGAAATAATATTTAGTTTTTGATTATACGGCTCTTGTTCCTTTTGATTTATTTCCCTATTTAAACTCAAACAAAAATGGGACATATTAATAATTCTTCTGTAAGACAAATAAGAGCTTTGAGGTAAATAACGAATCATTCTACTATTAAGACTGGAAGTTCTACCTGCGCAAGAATCAAGAGATTTTTTTAATGTTTCAAACTCGGTTTTCATAGACGTTAAAGATGAAAACCAACCAAAGTCAATTAAAGTCTCAGCAATTGTTTTTGTTAAATCATTATATTTACTTTTTGTAATTCTTGTAAAGCTAAGTTCAGCTCCACCTTCAAAAACAATTTTACCAAAATTTAAAAATCCATCATCATCATATTTTGGTTCAACATCTTGTAAATTAAAAAAAGAACCAATAAATGGTATAAATACTTTATTGACTTTAGAACTTGTTTCTTTTGGAGAAAAATAGAACAAATTAGATGTTTCATCAAGTTGTATTTTATTTTTTGCTCTTGTTAAACTAGCTGGAATAATACCTAGTAGACTCGCTCCTGAATCTTTTGCTAGCTGCAAAACTCCATCTTTTTCTTGTCTCCATAAATTTTGAATTTCTTTAAAGGATCCATTTTCAGTATTTGATAATAGAGATTGTTGTAATTTATAATTACGGGATTCATCGACAGTTAAATCTCCCTTTAAAACAGACAATAGTGGGGAAGATCCAATTCTACTTACAAATTGTACGGTATAATTTAAAGGAAAACCTGTGTTTTGATTTTCAACTCCAACAACAACAAGTCCGATAGGAATATTTCCTAATTTAATGACATACCAAGAATTATATTTCAAATCTGAGGTTGCTGTCTCTGGTACAGGGAATGCTTTTGTATCTTGTGCTGCACTGGCGACTCCAACTTCTGGGATGCTTTTTTTAATTTCAAATTTTTCGTTTTGAAAAAATAATAAAGCAATAGCAGCTCCAATCGCTAGCAATCCCAAAAAGGATAGAATAAAAACCTTAAGTTGTTTTGACATTAGATTCCCCATAAGCTGATCGCTGGAATAGAACCAGTTTTGCCATTAGGTATTATTGTTTATAAGAAAGAATACCATGAATCTACTTCATGATAAAAAAAAGCGATACAAAAATATTTTAAAAAACTATGGTTCTCTCATTTTGTCTTTTCACATTCATTTTGTAGTTTTTATTATTTTTTTTACTTATCAACAAAAAAATCAAAAAATAACTCTAAACAAAAACCATAAAGAAAATATTTTACATGTAAAAATCATAAAAAATTTTGATAAACCACAAAATATTCCTTTAGAAAACAAAAGAGAATCAACAAAGCTAATTAAAAATAATTTTCAGAAAATAAATCATTCAAATCAAAATAAAATTGAAATTTCTAATCTAAATAAAAATTCTATTGATCAAAAAAAAATAAAAAATGATGTTTCATTAGAAAATGAAACTATTTCAAAAACTGATAAATTATCGGAATCGCTAAAAGACGAAGTAGTTATAAATCCATTTGGTAATCTTAAACTTCCTAAATCATTGCTTGGACAAAACCTTTTTCCAAAAAAATATAAAGCACATTTTAAAATTACTTATGAAAATGGAAAAACCCATAATTTTGAGCTAATAGAACTTAATCCTGAAATGGGAAGTTCATCTTTTTTAGATAAATCCATCAAAAAAGCTTTTGAAGAGCAAATATTTAGCATACCAAAAGATGAATTTTTGCAATGGCTTGAACATATAAGGGAAATTAATTACCCTTCTTCTCAGTTTCAAAATCCAAATAAGGACAATTTATTCATTGTTCTTGAGTTTCAAGAACCAAACTGATAATTCATTTTAACGTTAGAGGTACAACTCCTTTTCAATTTTGGAGATTTTGTTAGATGATAAAGATGGAAAGACATTCTACGCCTGAAGATGTGCTCTCACTAAAAAATACACGTATTTTCATTGCTGGAGATATTATCCTTGATACGTACATAGAAGGAAAAGTTTCTCGCATTTCTCCCGAAGCCCCTGTACCTGTTGTTTTAGAAACACATAGAAAAGCAGTTCCAGGTGGAGCTGGAAATGTGGCGGCTAATGTGGCTTCAATGGGTGGAGCGGCCTTTTTGTGTGGAAGAGTAGGGAACGACTCCGAAGCGAATGTTCTCAAAGGCATCCTTGAAGACTTTGGTATAGATATTCATTCTCTTATTATCTCTAAAGAAATTCCAACTACAACAAAAATGAGAATTGTTTCTGGAAATATGCTTACCTCAGGGGCTCAGCAAATAGTACGTGTAGATAAAGAAAAAAATGAACAAATTTCTCAAGAAGAAGAAAATAGGGTTTTAGATCTTTATGAAAACTTTTTAAAATTTGGTGGAAACCGCTGTCTGATTATTTCAGATTATGGAAAAGGATTTTTAACTAAAACGTTAATACGTTCTTTGATTAAGTTAAGTAAACAATATCATATTCCTGTTGTAACAGATCCTAAAAGCGAAGATGTATTTCGTTATGCAGGTTCTACAGTGATTAAACCGAATTTAAATGAAGGTAGATCTGTTTTAAAAGTAATTAAACCAGGTTCTTTATTTACTAATTTTGATGAAGAAATAAATACCATTGCTGATTGTTACTTAGAAACTAGTGGCAGCGAAAACTTAGTAATGAGTCTTTCTGAACACGGTGTTATGTGCAAGGGTAAAAATATTGATGGAACTCTTAAAATAAATACCCATGCTTTACAAGTTTCCGATGTTTCTGGCGCAGGAGATACTCTTATTTCATTTTTAGCGATGAGTCTTGCAGCAGGACTTTCTATTGAAAGAGCTACAGAACTTGGAAATATAGCCGCAGGTATCGCTTGTGGAAAAGCTGGAACAGCAACAATCTCTTTAAGTGAATTTTTAGAAGCATTAAAAATGAGAAACGAAGCAATACATCCTGAAAAATTAATGAGCCTTGATTCTCTTACTCAAATTTCACAGGATCTTAAAATTCAAAACAAACGCTCTGTATTTACCAATGGATGTTTTGATATATTACATGCTGGTCATGTTGATTATTTACAGAAAGCACGCTCAAGAGGTGATTTACTAATTGTCGGTTTAAATTCAGACAGCAGTGTTTCTAAATTAAAAGGTCCTTCAAGACCCGTTCAAACTTCATCGGATAGAGCCGCTATTTTAGCATCTTTAGCATGCGTTGATTATATTGTCATATTTGAAGAAGATACACCTATAGAACTTATTAAAGCATTAAAACCTAATATTTTAGTAAAAGGCGCTGATTACACAATTGAAAATACAATAGGTGCAAAAGAAGTTTTATCTTGGGGTGGAAGTGTAGAACTTATTTCTCTTTTACCAGGAAGAAGCACAACATCAATTATTCAAAAAGCACAAATTGGCGGATAATTAAATAGGAAGTAATATAACTTGTTCCTGAACTTTTTTTAAGATAAAAACAACATGTCGATTTTAGTTTATAATTTATTTAAGGAATTTACTAAATGAAAATTATTGCTACCGAAAATGCACCAAAAGCCATTGGCCCATACTCACAAGCAATTGTATTAGGTAACATGGTTTATTGCTCAGGTTCTATTCCATTAAATCCAGCAACAATGACTGTAGAGGCAACGACAATTGAATCTCAAACAGAACAAGTATTTAAAAATATGTCCGCAATTTTAGAAAATTCTGGATCTGGTCTTGAAAAAGTAGTTAAAACCACAGTTTTCTTGAAGAGTATGGATGATTTTCAAAAAATGAATGGTGTATACGAGCGCTTATTTAAAGGACATGCTCCCGCACGTTCGACTGTTCAAGTAGCTAAACTTCCATTAGATGTAATGGTAGAAATTGAATGTATTGCTACTTTGTAAAAGTAACAGTACATTTTCATAATGACTTAATCAATTTTATATGATTTTTTAAAAGGTTCATATTTATTCAAGACAGATTCTTTTTATTTTTTTTGACGAAATGCTTTCTACAAGTATAAGATACCTCCTAGCATGCGATAAGAGGAGGTCTCAATATGAACATGAAACCCATGCAAAAAACAGCAATAAAGCCTATTCCAGCTGCAAAAAATTTTAATACTTTAGAAAAGTCCTCGTTATTAACGCGTATTTTTGGATTTGAAAGTCAAAAAGTAGTTAATTCACTACGTGCTGAAAATCAAGAATTAATTCTTATGAATCAAAGAAATATGGAATCTATTAAATCGCTTTCCGATCAACTAGCAGAGAGTTTAAGTTTT